>JANXSB010000371.1 GCA_025352865.1 Chthoniobacter sp.
TTCGCCGCCTTGCGCGCCTGCGCGCCGCCGCCCGAGAACGCGCCGATGGAGTTAAAGCCCCACTTGCGCATCCGCTCGATCATCCGCGCCGTGTAGCGTTCGCTGTCATAAGGCTCGCTGTATTTGCGGATCATGTTGGCGAGCTGAAAGGAAATGGCGGTGCCCCCATCCCTCCATGCGCTCGCAAACTCGCTGTCGCGCGGCGGCAGCCATTCGTACGCCGCCTCGCGTCCTTTGACCAAGGTGTAGTCTTCGCTGGGTTGCGCGGAGCAGAGACCGAGGTGAAAGAACGCCTCTCCCGCGGGGTCCACGAGCAGCCAGCGCTCGCCCTTCTTTTCCACATGAAAAAAGCCCGTGGGTTTTAGCCCCAGCTTCTCCTTGCTCCCCGGCAAGCCGCCGTAAGGGCCGACCGCTGGCGGCTGCAAGCTGGCATAATAAGTCTTCTCGGCGGTCACGTCGGCTTTGAGTTCCTCGATGCTCTTCACCTTGCCGGGCCAGTCCTCGCGCGCCGATTGCCCCAGCGCGTCCACGAGCGGCGCGGCTTTCCCGGTCGTGCCTTGGGTGGTGAAAGTAAGAGACAGTTCTTTGCGATCCGGCGCGAACGGGGTGCTGCCTTTGACGTGGAAGATGGCCCAGTTCCACTCGCGGTTGTCGGTGAGTTCGAGGTAGGAGTAAGGCGGTATCTTAAGCGTCAGACTCCGGCCTTCGTAGTTAGTGATCTGCACGGTGTCGGTGTTGCCTTGATAAAGGTGCGGCTTGCCCGGTTTCTCCTTTGGGAACTCGCCCTCCTTGTCGCCGATCTTCCACTTCCCGCCTTGGTTGAAGGAGATCGGGATGAACATCCCCCATTCTAAAAACTTCACCTCCGCCGGAGCGTCGGAAAACTTCAGCCGCACCGTGCCGCCCTCCCCGAGCGCCAGGTCGAGTTGCAGGCCGCCCTCGTATTTGAGCGTCGCGCTCGCCGCCGCGGCGTTTTTTTCAAGGAGCTTGCGGACGGGCTTGCGCGAGTTGTCGAGCAGGGTCGGATATTCAAAGGTGAACTTCCCGACGCTGCCTGCGTCAATCTCGATGCCGTCGGCCCCGAAGCGCACGCCTGCTTTCGCCGCCGGAGCGTCGCTCGGCGGGGTCACGCTCGCGGCGGGCGGGGCTGGAGCTACTGGCGCGGGAGCCGCCTTCGCGCCGGTGACGCCGAGTTTTTCAAACAGCGGACGCAGCGCACCCGCCCACTTTTGATAACCGGGCTCCGCAAGATGCAGATGATCTTCGCGGAAGAACTCGGCCACAGGCTGGCCGTCCGGCGTGCCGAGCACCGGGAAGAGATCGAGCACCGCGAAGTGCCCCTTGCCCGCGCCGAGTTTTGTGATGCGCGCATTGAGATCGGCGTGTGCGCCGGGTTTGGTGGGTGCCTCGGGATTGGCGCGCGGTGCAATCGTGCAGAGGACGATTGGCACCGCGGGATTCTGCGCCCGCGCCTGCGCGAGGATCGCGGCGATATTCTCCTCGACTCCCGACGTGTCGGCATGCGCGCTCAAATCGTTGCTCCCGATGCAGAGGACGATGGCGCGTGGGTGGAGATCGAGGACGTCTTCGCGAAAGCGAAACAGCACGCCGCGACTCACGTCGCCGCCGATGCCGCGATTGGCGACTTTCAGGCCGGGAAAGCTTTGCGCGAGCGTCTCCCAATTCCCCGTCAGCGAATCGCCGACAAACACCACTGCGTCCTGATCTTTCTCGCGCTGCGTCCAGAAATATTTCCGGTTATCGACCATCCACGCGAACGAACGGATCGGCCCCTTCCCCGGCCATGCCGCTTCGTTCTTCGCATCGGGATAGGGCATGGGGCCGTCGGCGGCATGCAGGGGAGTCACAGAGAGAACGGTGATGAATGCTGCATGCAGCAGGGTGGAAGCGCGATGGAAATTCATTGATGAGGTGGTCAAGTGCCGATGAGAGTAGTCGGAGGTGTCCGGCTTTGCCTGGCCGGCAAGGCCAGTGGAAGACATTCGATCACGAAATACATGGTCTCAATCCTCGGAGTATTTTTTACGAAACAGTGTCACGCTTAAAATATCCCTACCGTAAGTATCTAATTGCAAATTACTTAGGAGTGACCCTAACGGGATTCGAACCCGTGTTACTCCCGTGAAAGGGGAGTGTCCTAGGCCACTGGACGATAGGGTCTTTTCTCGGAAAAGAGGGCGGGAAGATGGAGGGGACTCACGGGGCGTGCAAGGAGTTTCTCGCACGCCGGATGACGGCGGTTTTCAGCCCGATCCGAGGAGCAATTCCGCGGTGCGGCGGGTGGCTCCTTCGTGGAGTTGGGCGATGGCGCGGGCGCGTTGCGCGAGGGTTGCGCAACGGGGGGCGTCGGCGAGGAGGGTGGAGAGTTGGGTGCGGAGTTCGGTGGCGTCGCGGATCTGCACGGCGGCGTCGGTGGTGAGCCAGCGGGTGACGATGGGGGCGAAGTTTTCCATGTGCGGACCGAAGACGACGGGCTTGCCGGCGAGCACGGGTTCGACGGGATTTTGCCCGCCGGTGGCAGTGAGGCTTTTGCCGATGAAGACGACGGTGGCGAGGGGGTACCAGTCGCGGAGTTCACCGGTGGAATCGACGAGCAGGGCGTCGGGGATACCGGTGGTTTCTGGTTTCTGGTTTCTGGTTGAAAGGTGGGAGCGCAGCTCGATGCGGAGGCCGAGGGGTTTCAGGTCGGCGAGGATGGTGGCGGCGCGCTCGACGTGGCGGGGGACGAGGATGAGGAAGAGAGCGGGGAACTGAGTGCGGAGTTTGCGGAAGGTTTCGGCGAGAATGCTTTCTTCGCCGGGAAAGGTGCTGCCGGCGAGGAGCACTGGGGCGTCGGCGGCGATGCCGAGTTGGCGGAGAAGGGCGCGGAATTCATCTGTGCGTTCGCTGCTGGCGGGCGCGGCGTCGTATTTTGCATTGCCGGTCACGCGGATGCGCGCGGGATCGACGCCGAGCGATTGCCAGCGCGCGATGTCTTCGGGCTCGGATGCGGCGAGTGCATCGAGGAGGCGGAAGACGGGGCCGGTGAAAAAGCGGAAGCGGCGGAAGCGGGCTTCGGAGCGCGGGGAGAGGCGGGGGAGAAAGTTGACGGGCAGGGCGCGGCGCTTGGCTTCGGCGAGGAGATTGGGCCAGATGGCTTCGATGAAAATGAGGCGCTGCGGGCGCACGGCGTCGAGGGCGCGGCGGACGATCCACGGGGCGTCGAGCGGGTTGTAGATGATTTCGAGCCAGTCGCTGGCGTGCGGCTGGGCGACGGCGAAACCGGTGGAGGTGGTGACGGAAAGCGCGATGGATTTTTCCGGCGCAAGCTGCCGGATTTCGCGCGCGATTTTCAGCGCGAGCAGGGTCTCGCCGACGCTGATCGAGTGGAGCCAGATCCACTCGCCGCTGTCGAAACGCCCGCGCTCGGCGGCGGTGTAACGGCCGAGGCGCTGGCGGAATTTTTCGCGATAGCCGCCGCGGCGAAACATGCGCCGGAGAAAGCCGGGGAGCAGCGCGAGGAAGACGAGCGGGAAGAAAAAATTGTAGATGAAAAGCGAGCGGCGCGCGGCCGGGGGAAGGGCGGAAGGCGGAAGGCGGAAGGCGGAAGACTGTGGGGTCACGCGTTTGCGGTTTTTTGCAGGAAGGCGACCTCGGTCGCGCCGTAGCGCTTTTGGCGGAAGCATTCCCAGGCGTCGCCGAGCTTGAGTTTCGCGCCGGGGAGATGCTCGAGGACGAAGATGCCGCCGGGCGCGAGCGCGTGCCGGAGCATGGGCGCGCAGAGCAGTTCGGGCGCGAAGTCGCGCTCGCCTTCGGCCTTCGCGTAGGGCGGGTCGGCGAGGATGATCTCGAAGCTGGTTGTCGCGAAACGGTCGATGAAACGGAAAACGTCCATCGGATGCACGCTCGCGGAGGGGCCGGTGAGGCGCGTCTTTTCGAGGTTCTTTTCGATCGCAGCCACGGCGCGGCGGTCGCTTTCCACGAAGCTCACATGCGCCGCGCCGCGGCTCAGCGCCTCGATGCCGAGCGAACCGCTGCCGGCGAAAAGATCGAGCACGCGCGCGCCGATGATGAAGTCGCCGAGACTGGAAAAGATCGCGCCTTTGACCACATCCATCGTGGGCCGCAGGTCGGTGCGCGGCGTGTGCAGCGGGGTGCCGCCCGCGGTGCCGGCGATGACCCTCACGGCTTCACCGGCGTGATCGCCGTCGTCGCAGTGCCCGGAGCGGGTGCGGCGGCGGCGGGTGCGGCCGGAGTCTTCGCCGCGTCCGCCTTTTCCTGTTCTTTTCTCCGCTTCTTCTCCTCCTTCCGCCGATCTTCCTCCTCCTTCTTTTTCTTCTCGTCGTCCTTTTTAGAGCCCCCGAAAATGCCGCTCACGAATTTGTCAAACTGCTGACTGAGGTTCTGTCCGCCGATCAGCCGGTCCAGAAGGTTGGTGCGGAGTTTTTCGGTCGAGCCGGTGATGTTGAAGTTGATGGTGCGCAGGCCGCCGTCGGCGGTGCCAAAGCTCTCGCGCACGAGGTCGGGGAGCCGTTTCACGATGCTCTCATCGACGCCGAGCTGCGCGTCGAGCGAGACCTTCTGGTCAAAGCGCACGATGCCTTTCGCGCTGAGCTGGAGATCGAGTGCGGTGAGGATCAACTGATCGACATAGACCTTCTCGCTGGCGATGTGAAAATCGCCGTGCGCATCTTTCAGCCGCAGGTCGGACAGCTCGCGGATGTTGAGCACCTGGCCGATGGTTTGGAAAAATTCGAGCTGCTTGAACTGGCCGTCGCGGAGCTGGATTTGCCCGCCGCCTTCCGCGCGTTCCGCGCGCCGCATGTCGCCGTGCAGCGCGAGCTTGCCGCTGGCGATGCCGCCGCCCTGGCCCGGCTTCCAGCCCAACTGGGTGACGAGCCGGTCGAGATTCACCTGCTCGAAAGTGAACGCGGTCTCGAACGGCGATTTCGGCGCCTCCGGCTGCGCGCGGTAGCTGCCGCGCACGGTGCCGCCGGCGAGCGTGGCGGTCAGCTCGGGCAGGGTGAGTTCGCCAGCGGCGTATTTGAAAGGCGTATGCACATTTTCCAGCGCCAGCGTATCGGCCCAGACCGCGCGCCCGATGACCGCGGTGCCCTCGACATTCGCCTCGGTGAGCTCGGTGTAGGTCATGTTCACGTCGGTGAAAATCGCGATGTGCTTGCCGTCCTTGTCCACGAGATCGACCGCGCCGCTTTTCACGACGAAGCGCCCGATGACGACCGTGAATCCACCGCTGCTTTTCTTCTCCGCCGGCACGGGTACGTCCGCGGTCGCGGCCCCTTTTTCCAGCGCGGGCAGTTTCCATTTGCCCTCCGCGTCCTGCTTCCACACGACTCTCGGGCGGTCGATGCTCATCTCGGTGATCGCGAGTTTTCCCGCGAGCAGCGGGAGCACGCGATAGTCCGCGGCGAAGGAGCCGGCCTCGAGAAAAGTGGCGTCGCCATTCGGGATGGTGATGCCCGTGATGCACAGGCCGCTCCACGGCGAAAGGCTCGTGTTGGTGATCTTCAGCGGCATGCGCAGCGCCCGGCTGAGCTGCTCCTGAATCTGCTCCTGCGCGCGCGGCGACTGGATGTAAAGGTTCACGCAAACCAGCCCGAAAACGACCAGGACCAGCAACGCCGCGAGCGCGAGGAGAATAGCCTTGGAAAGTTTTTTCACGGTGCCCAACCTAGTCGCCGAGCCTCGAAAGAAAAGGTCGAAACGCCCGCCCAAACATGCAGGAAATCCTCGTTATTCTGAACCCTGCCGCCCGCAGCGAGCGGGCAAAAAAAACGTGGAAAAAAATCGAGCGTTTTCCCGGCTGCAAGCTGCATACGACCGCCGCGTCGGGCGACGCGCGGGTCGCCGCGGAGCGGGGTGTGGAGGCAGGTTTTACCACGATCGTGGCTGCGGGCGGCGACGGCACGGTCAATGAAGTCGTTAACGGAATCGCCGGCTCCGATGTGGCGCTCGGCATCCTGCCTGTTGGCACAATGAACGTCTTCGCCGCCGAACTCGGCCTGCCGGGCGATCTCGATGAAGCGTGGGCGATCATCCGCGCCGGACGCACGCGCAAGGTCGATCTCGTGCGCGCCAACTCGCGCTACTTTGTCCAGCTCGCCGGCGTGGGGCTCGATGCGCAGGTCGTGCAGGAAACGAGCTGGAATTTCAAAAAGAACTTCGGCCCGCTCAGCTACGTCATCTCCGCCGCGCAGATCGCTGCGCGCAAACCGCCGCGCCTCCTCGTCGAGGCCGACGGCATCGAGCGCGAAGGCTCCTTCGTCCTCATCGGCAACGGCCGCTACTACGGCGGCCCTGTCGCGTTTTTCAAAGACGCGCGCATCGACGACGGCAAACTCGACGTGCTCATTTTCAAAAACCTCGGCTACCTCGACATCGCCCGCTACCTCACCAATATCTTCATGGGCAAACACACCGGCCTGGCCGACGTGGAATATTTTCAGACGAAAAAAGCGACCGTTCGCAGCGAGGAGGACGTGCCCGTGGAGGTCGATGGCGAAGCCGTCATGCGGCTGCCCGTCACCTTCCGCATTTCCTCGCGCAAGCTCCGCGTCGTCGTGCCCGTCACGCCCGAGGCGTGAGCGTCATACATCGCAAATCCCCACCGCCTGCTTCAGCGACGCCAGCACATCCGCCCGCGCCGGGATGAACTCCTGCGCGACGTGCCCCTTGAAGCCCGTCTCCACGATCGCCCGCATGATCGGCGCGTAATTCAGCTCCTGCGTCTCGTCGATCTCATGCCGCCCCGGCACGCCGCCGGTGTGGTAGTGCGCGAAGTATTCGTGCCCCGCCTTGATCCGCGCGATCACGTCGCCCTCCATGATCTGCATGTGGTAAATGTCGTAGAGCAGTTTGAAATTCGCCGAGCCCACCGCCTTGCACAGCGCAATGCCCCAGTCGCTGTGATCGCACATGTAGTCGGGATGATTCACGCGCGAGTTCAGCAGCTCCATGCAGATGATGACCCCGCGCTTTTCCGCCAGCGCCATGATCTTCTTCAGTCCCTCCGCGCAATTCTTCAGCCCCGTCTCATCGTCCATCTTGTCGCGGTTTCCCGAGAAACAGATCAGGTTCTTGAAACCCGCATCCGCCGTCGCATGGATGAACGGCTCATACGCCGCCACCAGCGTCTCGTGATGCTCCGTGCGGTTGAACGCCTTCGTGATCCCGCCCACCGCCGTGCCGTCCGCCAGCTTGCCCGACGCCCCGCTCACCATCGCGCACACGAGATCGTGCTTTTTCAAAGTCGGAAAATCCGTCGGCGGCAGCAGGTCGATCGAGCTGATACCCATCTCCTTCCCCGCCACGCACAGGTCTTCGAGCGGCACCTTCGCGTAGCACCACTTGCACACCGAATGATTCACATGCCCCTTCGTCCCGCCCGCCGCATCGGCGGCGGAAAGGCGCTGGTGCAGGCTCGCGGCGGTGGCGGCCACAGCGGCGGTGGAGAGAAACGTGCGGCGGGAGAGCGGGGAGGATTTCATGCGCGCAGCCTACGCCTGCGCGACACATCCGCCAAGCCCCATGAATGACGAACGTCGGATGCCGCTCTTGCCAATCCCCACCCACCGCCCCAACATTTTCAGCACCGTCATGCGGATGGACGTTCACACCAAGAAAAAAACAGAAAGACAAAGTCAGTCGAATAAGAAAGGTAATACAAAGTTATGAAATACATGATTAGCTGGTTTGAACGCCCGCAAGGTTCACCTATGGAATACGAGAATGCCCAGAAGCGGATTCTGGAGGTGTTCACGCAATGGAAGGCGCCCGCCAATTTCAAGATCGAGTTATTTGTCGTGCGGGTGGGCGAGTGGGGCGGGCACATGCTGGTGGACTGCGATGATCCGGCGACCGTTCACAAGGTCTGCTCGACCTGGCCCGCCTTCGTCTTCGAGGCGCGACCCGTGATTCCCATCGCGGACGCTGTCCGGGTGGAGATCGAAACGATCGCCTGGCGCGATGGACTCAAAGGCAAATGACATTTGAGAGACCGTTCACGGCATAGCCATGCGCAGTAGCTCGGGGACGTAAGGCCTCGCTACCCGCACCCAGACAATGGAAGCCATTATTGCTCACGCAGAGTCATCTGCCGCGATCCTTCGCTGCTATCCCGTGATGTCGCAGCTTCGCCCGCAAATCCGGGAGGATGAGTTTGTCGGGCGCGTGGTCCGATTGCAAAAGCAAGGCTACAAGCTCGCCTATCTGGAGGCCGGTTCACGCATCCGGGCACTTGCAGGCTACCGATTCATGGAGTTGCTGGCGTGGGGATCCATTTGCTATGTGGATGACTTGGTGACTGACGCCGACAGCCGCTCGCAAGCTTACGGACGCACCCTATTTGACTGGGTCGTCGCACGCGCACGCGAGAGCGGCTGTGAGCAGTTCCATCTTGATTCCGGCGTTCAGCGTTTCGACGCCCATCGCTTTTATCTTGCCCGGCGCATGGCCATTACCTGCCATCACTTTGCCATGTCGCTTGCCGATGACCGAAACGCCTAGCCCTGCGCTCGCAGCCGGAGCGCGAGGCTGCGAGAGAGCAGGAGCGTTTTCATTGAGACGAATCAGAGGCCCTGAAATTGCGGATGCGCGAGGATCACGCGCTCGAATGCCGGATGCTGGTCCGCGTGCATCTCCGACGGAAACTTCGCGCACGAGCGTTTCCATTTTCCCAGCCAATCCGCCGCGAGCAACTCATACTGTCCACGCCACGCCGCGGGCGTGAGCGCGATCGTGGTTTCCGTCTTCTCCCCCGCGCTCCGCCCGCGCGCCACGTAAAAACCCGCCGCGAGCAGCGCGGCGCGGTTCGCCGTCGAGCAGGTGTAGGTATAAAGCTCGGTGGCCCGGCCAGCGCAGGCGGCGAAGACTTTGTGGAAAGCGGTGACGGTCCACGGATCACCCGAGTACTTGGTCGAAAACATGTCGTAAAAAATCAGTTCGGGTGGCGCGGGCGCGGCGGAGAGCGTGGCGAGAAAATTGCCGGTCAGCAGCACCCAGCTCAGGCCCGCGTGCGACCGCGACTGCCAGCGCCCGTCCGCGAGAATGCCCGCGGGGCCGGCGTGGCGCAGGTAGGGAAACTCGCGGTTGTGCCGGAACGCGAGCCGCAGCGAATCGAGATCGTTTTCAAAACTGATGATCTGCATGCCGCGCACCGGCCCCGCCGCGGCCTGCTCCTCGTAGCAGCCGATCGCCGCCATCGCATTCGCCGCGGCTCCGAGCCCGACATCCCAGATGACGAGCGGTGCGGCGGTTTCCGCAGGCTCATCGGCGGAAAGGCGCACACGCTCGGCGAGACGCGACTGCTCGATGTAAAGCCCGCGCGCCTCATCCATCGGCGGCGTGCGCGAGTGCATGATCTCGCCCGAGGAAATCTGCCGGATGCTCGAAAATCCCTCCCACGCCTTGTGGATTTCGTAGTCGCCCAAAGTGCGCGCCGCCTTCCGCGACGGCTTCTGCTGATGCGTCGGATGATCCACGTCCGTCGCGTGCAGAAACTCGCGCTTTTCGCGATACAGCTCGGTGAAGCGATCCGCGAGAATGCTCGCGCGAATGTCGCGCATGAGCTGGTGGAAAAAGTAGATGTTGTGCTGCCCGAGGAGCTGCCAGCCGAGCGTCTCGCCGGTCTTCGCGAGGTGATGGAGATACGCGCGCGAGTAGCGCGCGCACGTCGGGCACGCGCACTCGGGATCGAGCGGCGCGTCGGCGAATTTGTACACGCCGCGCTTCATTTGCAGATACCCGCGCGAGGTGAAGACCGCCCCGCGCTGCGCGACCTGCGTGGGGATGATGCAGTCGAACATGTCCACGCCGCGATGCACCGCTTCGAGAATATCCAGCGGCGTACCCACGCCCATGAGGTAGCGCGGCTGGTTTTCCGGCAGGAGTTGCGCGGTCAGTTCGCACACGTCTTCGCGCTGGCTTTTTCCCTCGCCCACCGCGAGGCCGCCGATGGCAAAACCGTCGAACGGCATCGCGCCCAGCACGCCCGCGCTTTCCCGCCGCAACTCGGGAAAAAGCGCGCCCTGCACGATGGCAAACATCGACTGCGGTGAATCCCCGCGCGCCGCCAGACTCCGCGCCGCCCAGCGGTGCGTGATCCCGAGCGCCGCCCGCGCCGCCGCTTCATCCGCGGTCGAGGGGATGCACTGGTCGAGCGCCATCATGATGTCGCTGCCGATGGCTTTCTGCGTCTCGATACTCACCTCCGGGCTGAGCAGAATCGTCTTTCCGTCGAGGTAACTGCGAAAGCTCGCGCCCTCCTCGCTCATCGCGCGCGAATGCGGCAGCGAGAAAATCTGAAACCCACCCGAGTCCGTGAGCACGGACTTTTTCCAGCTCATAAAACCGTGGATGCCGCCCGTGCGCCGAAAGACCTCCGGCCCCGGCCGCAGCAGCAGGTGGTAGGTATTCGCGAGCAGGATTTGCGAGCCCGCATCCTCCAGCGTTTGCGTGAGCTGCGCCTTCACCGTGGCCTGCGTACCCACCGGCATGAAGAGCGGCGTCTGCACCTCATTGTGCAAAGTGCGAAATGTCGCCGCGCGCGCACGCGAGCCGGTGGCCTGGGCGTCGAGGTGAAAGTGTAAACGCGAACCGCTCACGGGCGGGAAGTCGGATGGTGGATCATGTGGAAAACCAGATACGCGATCCCATGTCGCGACGCGAGAAATGGGTGACACCGCGTGCGCGCCGCTGCGCCGACTTTTCATTTGTTCCCTCACCATCGCGCGCCAATAATCCACCCATGCCCGCCCGCTCTCCCCACGCCGCCCTACTTGATGAAGTCGGCACCGTCGATGCCGTCGGCATCGAGGAGCGCGTGGCGAAATACACCACGCGCTCGATCAAGAAGGCGTCGAAACTCTGGGGCCTCAAGACCGCCGTCTCGATGGTCGATCTCACCACGCTTGAGGGAAAGGACACGCCCGGCAAAGTCGCCGCGCTTTGCCAGAAAGCGCTCCGTCCGCACGACGATCCGGGCGTGCCGCAGGTCGCTGCCGTCTGCGTTTATCCCGCGATGGTCCGCCACGCGCGCCGCGCGCTCGGCAGCGATACCGCGGTGCGCATCGCCTCGGTCGCCACCGCTTTTCCCTCCGGCCAGGCCCCGCTCAAGACGCGGCTCGCCGAGGTGCGTGCCGCGGTCGGCGACGGCGCGGATGAGATCGACATGGTCATCAACCGCGGCGCGTTTCTCGCGGGCGATTTTTCCCTCGTGCAGGACGAAATCGCCGCCGTGCTCGCGGCGTGCGGTGACGCCACTTTGAAAGTCATCCTCGAAGTCAGCGAACTCGAGACCTACGATAACATCCGCGCCGCCTCCTTCCTCGCCATGCGCGTGCTGCGCCCCGGCGACTTCATCAAGACGAGCACCGGCAAGACCACCCTCAACGCCACGCTCGGCAACAACCAGGTCATGCTCGAAGCCATCCGCGACTTCTATCTCGACACCGGCACGGCCATCGCCATGAAACCCGCTGGCGGCATCCGCACGGCGAAGCAGGCGCTGCAGTTCCTCATCGCCGTAAAGGAAACGCTCGGCGACGCCTGGCTGAACAACACGCGCTACCGCTTCGGCGCGAGCGCACTGCTCAATGACCTGCTCCGCCAGATCGAAAAGGAGCGCACCGGGAGTTATCAGGCCCCCTATTACTTCAGCGAGGCGGCGGAGTCCTACTAAAGCGCGGAGCGCGCAGATAGAGTCAGCTCTCAGTTACTTGCGGCGGCGGCGCAAGCCTGTGAGCGCCAGGCCGGCAGCGATAAGGCCCCCTGAAGCTGGCTCGGGAACGGCCAGGATGGCTGCCTTTCCACCGGCTTGGATACTCGCGATCTGCGTGTTTGTCAGGGCTTGATCGAAGATAAAGGCGTTGTCGATGGAGCCGTTGAAAAAGCTATCGTAGAAAGGGTTCTTCCCGATCCACAACTGCGGGTTCTCGACGGCGTCGCCGCCGGTGGTGTCCACCGCAGTGTAGGAGTTTCCGCCCACGAAGAGCGTGAAATTCGTCCCGTCATAGCGGCCCGCCACAAACGTAAAGGCGGGACTGATGGTGATGCCGCTGGGCAGCACATGCGAGCCGGCCCCGCCTCCGCCGAATGCCGAATAGGAATACCCCGGTGCGCCGTTGCCGTTCAAATCGCGGTTATCGATGCCGATATGCCGGTCGTAATTCCCAGGATTGTTGTCATCGGCGGAGAGAATCGCCGTGCGGATGTTGGGGTTCGAGGTGCTGACCCAGGCACCCATGGTCACAGCAGGCATGACTGCGGGACTGATGTCGATCGGCAGCCGGAGGACGCTATTGATGCCGTTGAACGTTCCCGCCTGACCTTCAAATCCCGCAGCAAACCCGCTCACAGAGCCGGAGACAGGATTCTTATTGTTTCCGGAAACATCGTTGGTGGTTCCGTCGAAATCGTAGAGGGCGACCAGAGCCGCCGGGGATGTCGCGGTGGCCGCCGCGAGACACAGTACGGCAGCGGCAGAAATACGAGGGAAGGATACGGATGGGTGGGATATTTTTTGCATGGAGTGCGGCTAAAAAGCAGGCGGAGTGCCGCTTGGCAAAACTAAAAACTGAAAAATCGAGCAGTTGGGACGGCACGGGTGGCGAAATCGCCACCGTGCTCGCGGCGTGCGGCGAGGCCACTTTGAAAGTCATCCTCGAAGTCAGCGAACTCGAGACTTTCGACAACATCCGCGCCGCCTCCTTCCTCGCCATGCGCGTGCTGCGCCCCGGCGACTTCATCAAGACGAGTACCGGCAAGACCACGCTCAACGCCACGCTCGGCAACAACCAGGTCATGCTCGAAGCCATCCGCGACTTCTACCTCGACAACGGCACGGCCATCGCCATGAAACCCGCCGGCGGCATCCGCACGGCGAAGCAGGCGCTGCAATTTCTCATCGCCGTGAAGGAGACGCTCGGCGACGCCTGGCTCACCAATGCGCGCTACCGCTTTGGCGCGAGCGCGCTGCTCAATGACCTCCTCCGGCAGATCGAAAAGGAGCGCACGGGGAGTTATCAGGCTCCCTATTATTTTAGCGAGGCGGCGGAGTCCTACTAGGGCGCTGCATATCTGGCTTCAAGCTCGCCTGCGTGTTTACCAACACGCCTTAGCGCTTTTTGGCAAAGCTCTGGCCGGTGACGCGGGCGCGAATGGCAAATCCGGTCTCGCGGATTTCCACATGCACCGCGCCAGCGCGATCCTGGCGGAAGACCGTGATGCCGCGTGCGGCGACGCTTTGCTCCCACGCATCGAGCGTCTCCGGCGGCTGGCCGTAGCCGAGTGCGCTGCAGATGACGGCCTGCGGCTGCACGCGGGCGAGGAAGTCGATGGTGCCGGAAAGGTCTTTGGCGTGCTGGCCTTTGATGACGACATCGGTGCGCAGGTCGGGCTCGTTTTCGAGCAGCCACTGCTCGGTGGCGAAGCCGCTGTCGGACATGAAGAGCACGCGGGTGCCGGCGGCTTCGAGTTGGATGACGAGCGCCTTGTCATCGGCGGTGGCGCGCTGGAGGCCCGCGGGCGGATAGAGCACGCGGAGCGTGGCGCGGCCGATGTGGATGGCGTCGCCGTTTTCGTAGAGTCCTTTGCCGAGGCCGCGTCGCGCGAGTTCGGCGTGGAAGTCCTTGCGCGTGGTCGAGCGGTCGCGGAGGACGGAATCGACGAGGAAGCGCGGGCGGAAATCGTCGAGCGCGGCGAGCGCACCGCCGATGTGTTTCACGTCGCCGTGCGTGAGCAGGAGCCCGTCGAGGCGGTTCACGCCGCGGGTGCGGAGGCAGGGCAGGACGATGTGGTCGTAGGCGGTGTCGCCGCCGCAATCGAGCAGCCAGTCGCGCCCGCCCGTGCGCATGTGGGCCGCGCCGCCTTCGCCGAGATCGAGCACGGTGATCTCGCAGACGGGCGCGGACGAAAGGCGCGGGACTTCCACGTAGTACCAGCCGCCAGGGATGAGCGCGCAGATTTTCAAAACGCCGAGGAGCGCTTTCGCGCAAAGCCAGTTGGCGTTGTTGAAAAGGATCGCGCCCATTTTCCACAGCGGCGCGGCGAGCAGCGTGGCAATGCCGAGCACGAGGACGACGAATGCGAGCGGCACGGCGATCATGTTTGCGACCAGCGCGGACGGGGAGAAAAGGTGAAAGTATCCGGCGGTGAAAAGCAGCGAGCCGACCCATGCGGAAACGGTGACGCCGAGCGCGGCGGCGAATTTTTCCGAGAGCAAAGCGCCGGCATGCTGCGGCCAGCGCCAGAGCGCGCGGGGCAAGTATTCATCAGGCTTCCCGAGCGGTTCGAGGCGGCGCGAGATTTTTCCCGAGAGCCAGACGATGACGACGACGAGAACAAATGAGAACTGGAAGCCCGGCGAGAAAAGCTGGTTGGTGTCCCACGCGAGAATGGCGAAGGCCGCCGCGCCGAGGCTGTTGAAGGCGAGCGGGCGGCGATCGCCGAGATGGGCGAGGAGGACGAGCGAGCACATGATGGTGGCGCGCACGCAGCTCGCAGTGAGGCCGGTGACGAGCGCGTAG
>JANXSB010000446.1 GCA_025352865.1 Chthoniobacter sp.
CTCGGCCCCGGCTACGCCTACGATCAGGGGCAGAACAAATGGACGATCGGCTTTACCCTCGCCATCCCGCTGCTCGATCAAAACAAAGGCCCCATCGGCGAGGCGCTCGGCAAGCGGCGCGAGGCGGCGGCGGCGTTCAACGCGCAGCAGGCCAAGGCGCTCGGCGAACTCGAACTCGCGCTCGCGAGCTACCGTGGAGCTTTGACGAAACTCGACACCGCCAAGCAGCTCCTCGCCGCGCAGGAGCGGCAGCACCGCTCGGTGGAGGCGCTCGTGAAGGCGGGCGAAAATGACCGGCTCACACTTGTCAGCGCACAGGTCGAGTTGCAGGCTGCGCGGCTTTCGCGGCTCGATGCGCTCGTCGGCGCACAGCAGGCGCTCGGCGCGCTCGAAGACGCCTCGGGTGTCCGCTGCCGCCCCGTGATTTCTCACATCAAACCAACAGCAACCAAAATCCCATGAAACTCCCCTCCATCGCCCTCCTCATCACCGCCAGTCTGCTCCCGATCCTTCCGTCGCGCGCAGACGATGCCGCCGTCGCTGCCAAGCTCGCGAAGATTCCGCCAGCAGCCGCCGAGGCGCTGAAGAAAGCCGCGGGCACGGCGAAAATCGAAAAGGTGAACATCGAGAAGGACGGCAAGACGACCATCTATGAAGTCGAGCTCGTCGAGGCCGGGCAGCCCGCCCGCGAAGTCTCCGTGACCGCCGACGGGAAGATCAATGCGGAGGAAGAAACGATCCCGCTCGACAAGCTCCCGGAAGCCGTGCGGAAGGCCGTCGAAGCCGGCGCGAAGGGCGCGACGATCGAGCGTGTGAATCGCATCAAGCGTGCGAGCGGGGTGACTTACGAGGCGGCTTACAACGCCAAGGGTAAGAAGACCGAGGTCGAGTATCTCGAAGACGGCAAGGTCAAGCCGGAGGCAAAGTGATTTTCCGCGCCAGTCTGCGCCCTGCGGCTGGGCGCGGCTGACGCAGCCTCGCAGTCGCCGCCCATCCCATGAAAAAGATCATCCATTTCCTCGTCACCTCGTTCGTCGTCCTCGCGCTCGGCTGGACGCTGTGGATCGGCGTGCGCAAGCAAAAGGAAAAGCCGAAGACCGAAGCAGCCGCTGCCGACGGAGCGCCGAAGGAAGAGGAGGCGAGGCCGGAGGACTTCGTGGTGAAACTCGAGAAGGAAAAATGGCAGGCGCTCGACATCGAGAAAGGCGAGCCGGAGAAGACCGAGATGAAGCCGCAGCGCATCGCCTTTGGTCGCGTGCTCGATCCCACGTCCATCGTCACGCTGGATGGCGATCTCGCCGCCGCTGAGGCTGCGCTCGCCGCATCGCGCGCGCAGTTTGAGCGCTCGCAGGAGCTTTTCAAAAACGGCGAGAACCTCGCGCGGAAAGCGTTCGAGACTTCCGAGGCACAGTTTCGCGCCGATCAGATCAAGGCCGACGGACTGCGCCGCAGCGCGCAGCTCGCGTGGGGCGCGGCGTTTTCCGCGCTCGATGCAAAGGCGCGGCGCGAGTTTGTCGAGCGGCTCGTCGCCGGCGAATCGGCGCTCATCCGCGTGGACATCCTGCCCGGCGATGCGCTCGCCGAGCAGCCGAAGAGCGCGCGCGTGCTCGTGCTAGGCCGCGAGGAGAAGCCGATCGAGACGCAAAACATCACGCCCGCCGCCGACGTGGATGCGAAGACGCAGGCGCAGGGTTTCATCCTGCGCGTGGATCAGCCAGCGTTTCCATTGCGCCCCGGCATGGCGCTGACCGCGTGGCTGGAGCTGCCGCAAAAACCGCGCGCCGGTTTCGCCGTCCCGCGCTCCGCCGTGCTGCGCCACGATGGCCGGGCGTGGGTTTATGTGCAGGAGGAGGAGGAGAAATTTGCGCGCAAACCCGTGACGCTCGACACGCCCCTCGATGGCGAAAAGGGTTGGTTCGTGGCGGAGGGCGGAGGCATCAAGGCCGACGACCTGCTCGTGATCACGGGCGCGCAGTCGTTGCTGTCCGAGGAATTGAAAGCGCAGGGCGGCGGGGAGGCGGATTGACCTATGATGATCTCCGAAGGAAAGCCGGAGGCTTTCGGGAAATTAGCCGGGGGTAACACCCCCGGAACCAAGCAAACAAGCGGATCGCACCCCGGCAGGGGTGCTGGAAGCGCGGAATTTCCGGCACCCCTGCCGGGGGGCAGACGTGTGGTGATGCGACTTCCGGGGGTGTTACCCCTGGCTAATTTCCGGGCAGCCCTCCGGGCTAAGAGACGCCCAGGCAAGCTCCGGCAATCCACATTCCACATCCGCGCGCGGAACACTTCCTAGATGCTTCGCTTCATTATCCAGCTTTCGCTGCGGCACCGCGGCATCGTCATCGCGCTCGCGATGGGGCTGCTCGCGTGGGGCAGCTACATCGCTTCGCGGGCGTCGCTGGATGTGTTCCCGGAGTTTGTCGCGCCGCAGGTCACGATTCAGGCGGAGGCACCGGGGCTTTCTGCGGAGCAGGTCGAGGTGCTGGTCACGCGGCCCGTCGAGAGCGCGGTGAATGGCGCGTCCGACCTCGCGAGCGTGCGCTCGGAGAGCATTCAGGGACTCAGCATCGTCACCGCGGTTTTCAAGGACAACGCGAACATCTACCTCGCGCGGCAGTCGCTTTCGGAAAAGCTCGGCACGCTTTCGCGCCAGCTCCCCGACGGCGTGCGCGCGCCCACGCTCTCGCCGCTCACGTCCTCGACGATGGACCTGCTGAAGATCGGCCTCGTCTCGAAAACCATGTCGGGTCGCGACCTCCGCACGTTCGTGGACTGGACGCTCAAACCGCGCCTGCTCGCGGTGCCGGGCGTCGCGCACGCGAATGTTTTCGGCGGCGAAGTCGAGCAGCTCCAGGTGCAGGTGCTGCCGGAAAAACTCGCCGCTTTCGACCTCACGCTGACCGACATTTTGGAATCCGCCAAAGCCGCGACCGGCGTGCGCGGCGCGGGTTTCATCGACACGCCGGGACAGCGCATCGTGATCCAAAGCGACGGGCAGATGTTCACGCCGGAGGAGCTCGGCGAAGTCGTCGTGCGCAAAGGCGCGCCGGTCGTGCGCATGCGCGATGTGGCGCGCGTGACGCTCGGCGCGGAGCCGAAATTTGGCGCGACGCTCATCATGGGCGGCCCCG
>JANXSB010000410.1 GCA_025352865.1 Chthoniobacter sp.
GACGACGCAAATCTGCGCGGGAT
Source organism: Chthoniobacter sp. (assembly GCA_025352865.1). Lineage (GTDB taxonomy): Bacteria > Verrucomicrobiota > Verrucomicrobiia > Chthoniobacterales > Chthoniobacteraceae > Chthoniobacter. Next base: position 24 of record JANXSB010000410.1, read on the forward strand.
CGCGCGTGGGATCGGCGCAGATTTCGCACAGCGTCTCCGTCGCGAAGAAGCCGCAGCGCGGGCACGCGTGGATGGTCTCGTGGACTTCACGGATGACGCGGGCGAGGTCGAGCGGGCGGGCTTCGCGCGACTGGAGCATCCACAGCGCGATACGCTCGGCGCTGCGCGGGCCGATGCCGGGGAGGCGCTTGAGGTCCGCGACGAGGGATTGGATCGCGGGTGGGTAGGCGACGCGCTTCACAGCCGCGCCGCGCTCCAGTCCAGCGCGGGCAGGCCGCCGCGGAGCTGCTCGATGCGGCGGATGTAAAACTCCACGGGGCCGTCGCTGCCATTGGGCCCGCGCGCGCCGTGGAAGAGCGTGAGGGCTTCATCCCAAAGCTGCTCGCGGTAATAGACGACGGCTTTCCAGAAAAGATCGCGGCGCTCGAGATCCTCGGGGCCGAGCACGTCTTTCGCGGCGAGGAGTTCGTAGATTTCCTCGGGCGTGCCATCGTGGTAGCGCTGGATGAGTTCCATCGGGCGCACTTCCACAGCGCCTTCGGCGAGGCCGTAGGAGTTGGTGCCGACGAGGATGCGCGAGCCGTAGATGAGATTGGCGCGGCAGAGGCGGCGGGCAAATTCCACGGGCTCGCCGGCGACGCTGAGGGTGCCAAGGCGGCGCGAGCCGTAGGCGGCCACGACCATTTCGCCGGAGTTGATGCCGATGCGAAAGTCGAACATCTGCTTCCAGATGGCGTGGCATTCGCGGTTCACGTCGTCGAGCCGCTCGGCCAGCGCGAGCGCGGCCTGGCAGGCGGTGGCGGCGTGCTGCTCGTCGTGCAGGGGTGCGCCGAAAACGAGGCGCACACTTTCGCCGTCGCACTCGTCGAGGTAGCCGCCGCGCTCGACGAGGAAGTCGGCGGCGTTGCTGCGGAAGGAGTTCGTCAACGCCACGTACTCGGGCGCGGAGAGGGAGGTTTCGAGTTCGTCGTGGTTGAAGATTTCGCAGACAACGATGGTGATCTCGCGGCGCTCGCCTTCGAGGTTGAGCGGCTTTTCGGAGTCGAGCAGGGCGAGGAAGGTTTTCTTGGAAACGCGGTCGCCGACGACATGTTCGAGCACGCGCTTGCGGCTGCCCGCCTCGCCGCGCGAATACGCGAATCCGCCGATGAACGCCGCGCTGATCGCGGTCAGGCAGGCGAAGGGCGAAAAGAAAATGCCGTGGAGATTCAGCACCCACACGGCGGTGAGAATCTGGAGCAGCGCGCCGGCGGCGATGATGGCCTTGAGCGAGTGGCGCGGGATGTCGATGGTCGTCCACACGATGCCGAAGGCGAGGAAGACAAAGATCGGATACTGTATGGCGCGCGAGGGCACGGGCACGAAAGACTTCGCGAGGAAGCGCGCGAGCCCGACATCGAGCCGGTGAAAGACGCCCGCCTCATACAGCCCCGCGACGAGCAGGCAGATGGCCAGGCCAAGGATGATGGTGACTTTGAGATAACGCACGGGGGTCGGGGGGAATGTATAAACACGCTGCGCGGTGGGATGGAAAGTTGAGAGTCGGGGAAATGTTGAGTGTTGAAAGTTGAGTGTTGAGCGTCGCCTCGGGTTGTCGGACGGTTTCGCCGCTGCGGTCGTCTCCGTTTTTGAAATGGATCGCTTTGGCCAATGGCTTCCGCCCCGCGAGGCGCGTCACTCAACTTTCAACACTCAACAATCCCCCGTGTTCCACATCGTCCTCATCGAACCGGAGATTCCGCCGAATACCGGCAACGTCGGGCGCCTGTGCCTGGCGACGGGCGCGCATTTGCATCTGGTAAAGCCGCTCGGTTTTTCCATCGAGGATCGCGAACTGAAACGTGCGGGACTCGACTATTGGAAAGACGTGCGGGTGACGGTGTGGGAGTCGTTCGCCGACTTGCAGGCGGCGCAGGCGGCGGACGCGCGCTATTTTTTCCTGACGACGAAAACGGAGCGTGCGTACTGGGACGCGCGGTTTCGCGAGGGGGATTTTCTCGTCTTTGGCCGCGAGACCAAGGGGCTGCCGGAGGCTTTGCTGGAGCGGAATGCCGGGCAGTGCCTGACCATCCCGATGAGCGGCGGC
>JANXSB010000412.1 GCA_025352865.1 Chthoniobacter sp.
CTGAGAAAAAAGCTGCCGCCGGAAAAGGCCGCGTCGAAATTTCCCGCCACGCTACCGAGCGCGTCGATGCTCAGATCGGGATTCATCACGCGCAGCGCGCCGGTGCTGCTTTCGCCAAAGAAAACCTTCCCGCTTTCCCAGAGGACAAACGAGCCGAACGCCGGCCAGCCGAAGTCGTAGAGCGGCGTGGCCACCGCGTAGCCGTCACCTGCCGAGCGCCGGTAGAGTTTGCTCGCGGCAGTGAAAACGCTGTCGGTTTCGATATAGAAAACATCGCCGCCCGGCGCGGCGGCCAGGCCCGTGATGGTGTAGCCGGCGGTGGCGTCGAAGAGTTTGCCGCCGCTGTAGTCGGGCGCGGTAATGGTGAGCGACTGCGCGAAAAGCGCGGTCGGGACGGCGGCCAAAGCCGCGGCGGTGAGAAGTGTTTTTTTCATGGATGGTCTCTTTTTGAAATTGGGGGAGAGACCAGCACACGACGCGGCGCGGAAACGCCACGGCGAGCGGAACTGATCCCTCATTGCTTCTTTTTTGCGAAGAAGTTTTTTGCGCGCCGCCGCACAAGCGGCGGCACGAATGAGAGCGGATTGGAGGAGTATTCTGGCTCCTGGATTCTCGGCGGGCTTTCGCCCGCCAGTCTTCTCCCCGCCTTGGTCTCCGGTTGATGGGAGACTGGCGCAATGGGGAGTCGTATCCAGTTACAGCAGCGCAACTGCTTCCGGTTTTCACGGAATTCCTGCCTTCGATCCACTGACGTAAAACTCGCAAAGAACTCCGCGGACATTTCGCGAGGCGGGCGCGCAGAGCAAGAGCAAATCCACGCGGCGGAAATTTTTTCGCATGGATTTTCGGCATTGCCCCCGCGCGGGAAGCGGGGCAAGTTCCCGCACATGCCCGCCGCGTTCCTCCTTTTGTTCGTCGTCGTTATTTACCGCGTCGTGTCCGGTTTTGCCGGGAGTGCGGATTTGGCGTGGCTGCACAATGTCGCACCGCTCGCCGCCGTGGCGCTGTGCGGAGCGGCCTTTCTCCCCCGGCGCATCGCCTTCCCGCTCCCGCTGCTCATGCTTTTTCTGAGCGACGCGGCGCTGAATCTTTTCCACTACCACCAGCCGCTGCTGACCGTGGAAATCCTCCCGCGCTATCTCGCTCTCGCGCTCATCGCGGCACTCGGCTATACGCTGCGCGGGCATGCCCGCATCGGGACGCTGCTCGCGGCGAGCATCGCCGGCTCGCTGATTTTCTACGTCATTTCGAACACCGGCTCATGGCTCTACGAACCCGGCTACGCCAAGACTTTCGCCGGCTGGCTCCAAGCGCTGACCATCGGCCAGCCCGGCTTTCCGCCGACGTGGTGGTTCCTCCGCAACACGCTGCTCGGCGATCTTTTCTTCACGCTGCTTTTCACCGCTTGCCTCACCATGCAGGCGCGCAAGGAAGGAAGTCCCGCGCCGTCCGGAGCGGACGCGCTCGCGCCTTGGTGAAATCCGGCGGCCCTCTCCGGATGCGCCGGGTCGGTGGTGAGAAAAAGATCGCGGATTTCGACGGTGCGCGTGGCACTGCTGCCGGTTTCGGTGACGGCGACGCCGCTGAGCAGCGCGGTGGCGGTGGTGAAGTAGCCGCAGTGGAAATGATGATCGGTGAATTGGAAGCTGCAAGAAGCTCTCGTTGAAACCGACGAGCGCGCGCCAGTTAGGATAACGTGCAAAGTAATGCTCCGCCTCACCTGGCGTGTAGGTGAACCAATCTACCGCCGCCGCGCTTTGTCGGTCCTTTTCATGTGCCGGAGCAGATCGCTTGCGGTTTTCAAGCCGGACTGAAAGGGTCGGGAAGTTCATGAGTGTCAAGAAGCTGGCCAGTAAGATTATCGTTCGCCTCCTCAGTCTTGCGCTGGCGCTTACTGGCGTCCCTGTATCCGTGCAAGCGGACCACCAGCGTGCGACCGAAGCGGAATCGAAAATGGCGGCGGGCGAAGACTTATCCGAGCGTGGGCAATTCGAGGAAGCCATCGGGCGCTGGCGGGAGGCGGAGCGCGCCTTCGAGGGAGCGAAAGACGTGGGCGGCGAAATTCGCGCGCTGCTGCGGCAGGCGGGGGGGTGCCAGTCGCTAGGGCAGCATCGATTGGCGTTGCGCACGCTCAAAGCGGCGGAGCAATTGGCGAAGGATTCCAAGAGTTCACGGTGCGAAGCCGAGGTGAAGGCTGCGCGCGGCGCGATTGCCATTTTTGCGCGGGAAGCGGATCTAAGATCGAGGATAACTACCTGTCGAATTTACAGCACCGGCGTCGGACTGATCGTCAATGCGACGCGCCACGCGCAAGCAACAATCTACTGGGGGCATCCGTTCGTGGATTTTCACGAAAAGAAAGTGAGCCTACAGGACTATGGATTGCACCTCGCTGTTTCGATCAATGCATTGTAATCGAAAAACAGTTTCCTGGACGCTTGTCGTCCATGAAGCGGCGCGGGATGGCGAAGTGTGCAAGCGAGCCAGTTTTACGCCGAATGATCAGACGGCCATCGGCGGGATGATGGCGAACGGGGAGGCGCATGAAGAGATCTTGCCGCCATTGCCCTGATCTGCAGCTAACGATTGCTGAAAAACACCCTATTGTCGGTGCATCCACGCCACATTGTTGAATTGATCAGCGGAGTGAATGTCCAGAAACACGGGGAACTGAATCTTTGCACCTTCTTCCATTACCTGATCGAGAGCAAGATGAGCAGCCCGTCCAAGGTTCGTTGGTTCGGCGACGCTGACCGCAATCTGCCGGTCAACCCGAGAGGCATCGGTAATGCAAATCACAAAGTTTTTCACGTTTGCATATGATTCGAGCGTGTCGGCTCCTTTGGTTGTAACGCCTAAGCAAATCGCTACCTCCACGCCGATCGTCTCTAGCGATTCGTAGATGAAAAGCCCATTTCTCCTGCCCCCAAAAACCCATGCCTGACTCAATAATCAGAATCTTGATCGCGGAAGACCATAAAGTGACACGGGAGGCACTTCGCACCCTGCTGGAAAACAGAGCTTTCTCTGTGACCACGGCGGCCAAAAGGCCGGATTGCCGTAGCGCACGATCCGCGTGGCCCCCTCCAGCGTGACCATCGGCAGCGGCGCGTGCTCGGTGATCGCGAGGCAAAGGTCCGGCAGGTCGGGAAGCGGAATAGCTGGGGGAGATTCGGCGTCCATGGTTTGATCTACTTCTTCGCCTTCGGTTCCGGCGCGCTCTCGGCCCGCTCGCCGATGCGTGTCGGGATGCCCGTGGTCAGGCCGGTGTAATCCGTCTGGCGCGGGCCGATGACGGCCACGCCTTGGTCGGTGATGGCGTATTCGCGGATGTCTTTGCTGTGGTTGCCGCCGCGCATTTTGACGACGACCATGACCTTGCGAAGCTGCCCGTCGATCTCCACGTAGCGCAGGCGGATGACGTCGTCGGTGAGGAAGGAAATCGCGTAATGGCTGAACGGCATCGCGGTGAAGGTATCCTCCACTTCGACCGTGCTGAGGATGGTGATGCCCGCGCCGGTGAGCGCACTGATCATCCGGTAGAGGGACTCGCGAAAGTCTGCGCGGAATCCGGGCGCGAGCGCCATCTCGAAACCGACGAGCGAATCAATGACCAGCCGTTTCGCGCCGACGCGCACGATGGCATCGAGGATTTCCTGCATCGTTTCATCGACCGAAAGATCGAGCGGGCGGAGGTAGAGGATTTCGAGTTTGCCCTGCTCCTGCGGCGTTTTGAGGTTCAGCCCGAAGCTGCCGGCGCGCGCGGTGTAGCCCTGCGGGCGTTCCTCGAAGATCGCCATGATGCCGGGTTCCCCGCGGCGCAGTCCTTCGGCGATGAATTGCGTGGCGAGCGCGGATTTGCCCGTGCCCGATGGTCCGGCGATGAGCAGGCTGTCGCCTTCCAGCACGCCGCCGCCCAGCATTTTGTCCAGCTCGGGAATGCCCATGGAAAGCCGCCGCCGCCGCGCCGGCAGCACCTTCTTTTCCATTAAGCCCAGCGTGCGCGAAAACGCCTGCAACCCCGCCGCGCTGATGCGGATGG
>JANXSB010000431.1 GCA_025352865.1 Chthoniobacter sp.
ACCACCGAAAACGGCACGCCGGTCGCTCCCTGCAAGCCGCGCGTCGCCTGACCGAAAACTAGACAGTTGTAGAAATAGCCGCTGATGCCGGCTGCAATGGCTGAAATGCACGCCGATGTGCCGCCCTGAATGATAGAACTATAGAGTTCCGGTGCCGTGGCAGTTGAGGATATGTTCACGGCAGTGCCCGTTCCCATTAACACTTTCGTATTGCGCAACCGGATCTTGGACCCGCGCGCCGAGACGACCGCCGATGACGGGCTTTCCGTGAGTGCGCCCAGAACGCAGTGCTCGAAATCGTAATTCGACTGCGGTATCGTGCCGCCGCTGACTACCTGCGTCGAGCCCAATCCTAGAATGCCGGTAATGCCACGCACGACTACAGGCGAACTGGCCACGTTATCGGCATAGAACAAATAGGTCGCAGTTGCCGATTCTTGAAACGTCGTCGTCAGGGCCGACTGACCAAAATCGCACGTTAGATACAGCGGCTCGCCCGCCGTAGCCGGCAGTGAATATAAAGTCCATGCAATCGGGAATAGTCCGGCCGCGCCAGTCGTGTGCAACCCTTTTTGCATGATCGCACGCGTGCCATACGTGACGTGATTCGTGCCCCAAACATAGTTGACGGTTGCCCACGGATAGTCAGGGGTATAGCCGTACTGCATACCGTTAGGTGACGCCGTAGCGGAATCCAGGCCGCCGATAGGAGCCACCCACACGCATGGGAATACTGGCTCCGGCATGATGCCGTCGAAAATTCCGTCAGGCTTAACCGCTACCGTCGTTTGCGTCCAAGGTCCGGCCCAAATACCAGAGCTGCTGAGATATGCAACACCGGGATTCGCAGGCCACTCGAAAAGGAAACGGCAGTGCCGGCCACCCGCTGCGGCTGCCTTGGCCGCGAGAATTGTCTGACAATGTGAAAGCGCCCAAGTGTATCCGTCAGCCGACGTCCACATATTGTTGTGCTGCGGCGTACCATCGGCAGCCGTTGGGAAATCCCCGAGGATGAATTGCCCCGTCGAAAGTTTAAGGCCGAATCCGTGCGCGACGTTACCCAGGGGGACGATGCTCGTATCAAGCTGTGTCGGCTTCGCCGTAGCGAAAGTCGCTTTCGGCGCCGCCCAAATACCTTGGTACTGTGTCGGGAGATTAAAATCTGTATCTGCGCCCCAAAATACAGAATTAGCATCGAACATGAATGACAATGGCCGCATGTTCGGCAAACCGTAGTTCGCCTGAAATCCCGGCGTCGCCGCTATTGTTGCCCATGCCGAATTAATCGCCGGCCAGGCACTCACGCCGTCCCATACAAGAATCCCGCTCTGCGGCGAAGTGTCGCCCGTTCCGATCCCGATGTTCTTGGTATAGGGGTCTTGCTTGATGACGTGAACGTGGCGCGCCCAAAGGTTTGAGTCAAATAGCGTTGTCCATGTCGTGCCGGCATCTGTCGATTGCTGAATCTTGAGCTGATTAAATCCACCGCTCGCCACGCTATACCAGCCCGCGATAATTTTCGCGGCACCGGTGGAGTCAGTGAATGAGCACAACGTCTGGTTGTAGACCAGGCTGACGGTCGCGGGCAACGCCAACACCGGCTTTAGGTCGTTGAACAGCGGCGCATTCGCACCGAAGTTCTGACCGCCATCGACCGATTTATAGACAAAAGCCTTAGTCGAAGTCGTGTCGCCCATTGTCGCCAGCAGCACACCGGCGGCTGGTGACAGCACGCCGTCAAGGGTCGGCGTGGTGAGTACGACGCCAACGTCATCCTTGAGCGTCGCCATGTCGAGCAGCGCTGTGATGTTTTTATTAATATCGCGGCGCTGAAGAACGAAGCTCGCTCCGTTTTTCAATCCATACAGATACGCCGAGTCGTAGCCGACCGTGTACATGTAGAACTGATCTACTGGCACCAGCCGAGGCGGCGGTGTGATCGCAAGAGACTGCCGCAACGGGGTGGACTGCCGTGCCATGGTTTACGCCGGACGCCACATAATCCAGACGGATTTGTTGGTGGTGTAATCTACAGCACTCGACAACGTCACGTTACACGCGCCTTTGTCGTTCAGGCTGTCGTCAAGCTCGTATCGGCCAACAAAACCGATAGGCAGTACGAGACTTTGCGCAACTCCCGCTTGATCTTGAAACCCCGTTATCGTGACAGTACCGGCCAACGCAATGACGACAAGAATCGCTCGCAAGTGAAGATCACTCGCTGCTACCGAGCCTCCCAATGAGGAAGGGCCTGCGGCCGTCATGTTTGTACGAAAGCTAACTTTGCGAGTATCCACGTACCCATTAACGAGACTGGCTGGATTCCTTTCTCCCGCACCCACCCCCTGCTCCAAAGTCCAGCCAGCATTGCCCGTACTTTTATTTTGAGACGAAATACCGTCTTCACTGCGTTTGGAAAAACCACCCATGGTAAATTACCTTAAGCCGGCGGCCAAACGCCGCGGACAATCCAGTTCTGGAAGTCCACCAAGGCATCCAAAACCATTTGCCGAGACGGAGGCAAACCAGTACCCGCCAGGTTGGCAAGGTCTACCGTGAGCTCAATGGGAAAAGTGACGACGGCCGCACCTACGGCCTCCGTCACGGTGTACTCATTCGTGTTGGGCGAAATGCTGTAACGTCGCGTGGCCATCGTGAGGGCCTCCTATTCAAATGAGGGGCTAGGCGCAACCTAGCCCCAAGCCAGGGGTCGCGAGAAAGCGCTTAGGCGTTCGACATGTACATGTCGACGACGAAGGTGCCAACTGCAGGCAGCGAGGCCACGGCGATG
>JANXSB010000441.1 GCA_025352865.1 Chthoniobacter sp.
GACGAGTTCGTCGCCAAAATCGCCGAGTTTTACTCCGAACCGAAACGCTAGCACGCGACACCCATACCTATGCAGGTCGATGATAACAAGAGATACGACGACATCAATGTCACCCCGATGGTGGACTTGTATCTCGTGCTGCTTTTGATCTTCATCATTATGACCACGGCGGGGGTGCAGGGCGTGAAGGTGAACCTGCCGAAGTCCGGCAAACCGTCGAAGCTGGAGGGGCCGAAGATGCAGGCCATCACCATCGACAATCAGGGCAACGTGAAGCTTAACGCGGTGACCGTGACGCTCGCGGCACTCGAAAGCCAGCTCGGTGCGCTGAAGGCCCGGACGCCGGAGTTTCCCGTGGTCGTGCGCGGCGACAGCCAGACGCAATACCAGACCATTATGAACGTCCTCGATGTCCTCGGACGGCTGAACATTTCCCAAATCGGGCTGGCTACAAAGCCCGCCAAGTAACACCCGCCACCAACACCACCAGCCATGAGCCAGAAACTCGAAAGCCCGGAAAAACCAGTAACCCGCCCGCTGAACTCCCGCCCGCCCGCGCAGGCTCCGGCCCCGCGTCCTGTCCGGCACAGGACTTCCAATGCCGATCTCGTCCACGAGGGAGAGAACGACACCTTCGTGGGACGGCACCGGATGAGCGTGATCGTCGCCGGAATCCTGCTGCTCGCGGTGGCGGTGTACTTTATGCCGAAGCCCAAGGGGAGCGCCCCCGTGCGGAAGGTGGAGAAGATGGTGGTGGTGCAACTGCCGCCGCCGCCGCCGAAGCTCCCGCCACCGCCGCCGCCGAAAGTGCAGCCGCCGCCGGAGAAGATGGAAAAGCAGGCGCCGGTCGAGGAAAAGCCGAAGGAAGCCGCCCCGAAGAAGGCCGACAACCCGCCATCGACGCTGGCCACCGGCATCAAGGGCGACGGGCCGGGCATGGGTCTGGCGAGTTCCGGCAACGGGTTGGGCGGTGGGAATTTCATTGGCGGCCCCAAGGGCGGTGAGGGCGGAGGCAAGTGGGATCGCTACGCCGGGCAGGTGCAGTCGAAAATCGGTGACGCCTTGCGCCGGAATCCGAAGACGAAAAGCGCAAGCATCGCGAAGCTCGAAGTGCGCATCTGGCCGGACGGCACCGGGCGCGTGACCCGTGCGCAGCTCGCCAATTCCACCGGCGATGCCGGGATGGACTCCGCGATCCAGAACCAAATCCTGACGGGTCTGCAGCTCGCGGAACCGCCGCCCGCCGGGATGAAGCTGCCGATCGTCCTGCGCCTCACGGCGAGCCGGCCCGCCCGGCTCAACTAGGAAATTTCTCCCGACCTGCCCATGCCGCTCGACCGACCCCGCTTCCGCAAGCGCTGCGCCCACATCCTCACCGCCTCGGTCTGCGCGACCGCCGCCTGGCCGGCGCTCGCCGGAACGCCAGCCGACCTCGCGGGGCCGCTGCCGGTGCGGTCCATGTTCGCGGCGAATTCGGTGCCGCCGATCGTGCCGCCCATCGGCGGGGAGACGGCCCCGGCACAGGTTCTCCCGGCGGCGGCTCCGGGCGCGAAGGAGGATCCCGGCACAGCGTTGCTGACGGCGAAAGCCACGCCTTCGCAAAACGTGACGATCAACCTCATCAACCGGCTCGTCGCCCGCGGCGTGCTGCCGAAAGAGGACGCCGACGCGCTGATTCAGCAGGCGGAAAACGACGCCGCCGAAGCCCGCGCGCTGGCCGCCACCACGCAGGCCGCGGTCGCGGAGGCGCAGGCGGTGGTCAGCCAGGTGGGGCCGCTCCTCGCCATCCCGCCGCAGAACCCGCCCTCGCCGGACATCCCGCCGTACTCCGGCTCGGACGCTGCGGTGCGGGTGACCTACATCCCGGAAAATGTGAAGGCCCAGATGCGCGATGAAATCCAGGCGGCGGTGCTCGCGCAGGCGCGCAACGAGCGCTGGGCCGATCCGCGCACGCTGCCGGAATGGACGGCGCGCATCCGGCTTTTCGGCGACGTGCGCACGCGCTACGAGGGGCTCTACTTTCCCACGGGCAACGACAACACCGGAGCCTTTCCCAATTTCAACGCGATCAACACGGGCGCTCCGTTCGATGTCAGCGGCACGGTCTTTTCGCCGCAGCTCAATGTGGATCAGGATCGCACGCGCACGCGCCTGCGGGTGCGGCTCGGCGCGGAGGCGAATCTCGGCGAGGGCTTTTCCGCCGGACTCCGCATTTCCACAGGCGACAGCAATTCGCCGACCTCGCCGAACCAGAGCCTCGGGCTCGCCGGCTCGGGGCAGGGCGGCAATTTTTCCAAGTACGCCATCTGGCTCGACCGCGGCTTTTTGAAATACGAGACCGGCTCCGAAGCCGCGCCAGCACAGCGTCCGCAGCCCGGCTCAAAGGAAATCTCCGCACCGCCGCCCGCGGAACCACTGACCCGCAAGGTGGTCATCACGCTGGGCCGTTTCGACAATCCGTTTTTCTCCACCGACGTGGTCTGGGACGAGGATGTCGGCTTCGACGGCATCGCCGGACAGGCGAAGTACGAGGTGTGGAAAAACTTCACGCCCTTCCTCACCCTCGGCGCGTTTCCGATCTTCAACACGGACCTGAATTTTTCCTCGAACCGCCCGGACAAATTCAAGAGCGAGGACAAGTGGCTCTATGCCGGCCAGCTCGGCTTCGACTGGCGGCCGCACCAGGATTTCGCAGTCAAGATCGGCGGCGCGTACTACGTCTTCGACCGCATCGCCGGGAAGCTGTCCGATCCGTTCACACCGCTCACTGCGCAGGACGCGGGCAATACCGACGGCTCGCGCCCGGCCTTTGCGCAAAAAGGAAATACCTACATGGCGCTGCGCAATATCGTGCCCACGGCGGACAATAATTTCGGCACGACCAACCAGTTCCAATACTTCGGCCTGGCCACGCCTTTCCGCGTGCTCGCGCTCACCGGCAAGCTCGACTACACGCGCTACGAGCCGTTCACCGTCACGCTCCTCGGCGAGTATTTGAAAAACCTCGCGTTCAACCGCGACGCCATCAACGCCATCGCCATCAACAACCGCGCGGCGAACACCGCGCTCGGCCGCACGGGCGCGTACGATGGCGGCAATACCGCGTGGATCGCCGGTGTCCGGCTCGGCCACCCCACGCTCGACAAACACTGGGATTGGAACGTGGCGATGAACTATCGCTATGTCGAAAGCGACGCCGTGGTGGATGGATTCGCGGATTCGGAATTCGGCGGCGGCGGCACGAATGTCCAAGGCTACACCTTTGGCGGCGCGCTCGCGCTCGGCTCCCGCGTTTCGCTCGGCCTGCGCTGGATGAGTTCGAACCAAATCGCCGGCCCGCCGCTGAAAGCCGACACGCTCCAAGTCGATGTGAGCGGAAAATTCTGACCCATGAATGCCCTTCGCACCGCCCACGCATCTGCCGTTTTCCCGAAGTCGGAGTATGTCCACGAAATTCACGAGAGGACACGAAAGATGGAGTCCTTTTTCGTGCGCTTTCGTGCCTTTCGTGGACCGCACCTGACGACTATCGCCGCGCTCCTCGTCCTTGCGTTGCCTCCCGCACTCCGCGCCGCCGACGCGCCGAATCCCGCCGAGCAGAAGCTGCGGGAAAGCGTGCGCGCTTTGACCCTGCAACTGCGCGCCGCGGAAAATGACAAGGCCGCGATGCAGGCCGCGCAGACCGAGACCGAGCAGAAGGTGACCGACCTCACCGAACAGCTCGAGAAATACAAAAAGCAGCTCGTCGCCGACAAGGAGACGGCGGACAAGGCGCGCGCCGATTTGGAGGCGAAAATCACTGCGAAAGATGGGGAGATTCTCACCGGCGAGAAGTCGCTCGCGGCTTGGAAAAAAGCGCACAGCGAGGTCAAGGCGGCGTATGAAAAAGCGGTCGCCATCGGCAACGCGAAGGAAGCCGAGCGGGCGAAACTCGCGGCGCGGGTCATCGTGCTCGACCGGCAGGTCGCCGAGCAGCGCACCCGGAATGCCGCGCTCTACAAGACCGGCACCGAAGTGCTGAGCCGCTACGAAAAATTCGGCCTCGGCACAGCACTCACCTCGCGCGAGCCGTTCGTCGGCACGACGCGGGTGAAATTTGAAAACCTGATCCAGGACTACGCGGACCAGCTCGCGGATCAGAAAATCAAACCGGAGGAAAAGCCTGCGACGTCGGACGCCGCGGCTTCGGCACCGCAGGCGAAGGTGGAGAAAACATCCGGGAAAAATTCCAAGCCCTGACGGCATGACGCCGATTTCTTGCGTTGAAAATGACGGCGCTCCGAATCGGCGCAGCCGGGTAGGGACGGCACTCCGTGCCGTCCGCCGGGCGAGCGTCAGCGAGGCGGTGGGCGAACGGGACGCAACGCCGCGCGCCCGCCGCCGCGCTGCGCTTGCCCCGGACGGCACGGAGTGCCGTCCCTACCGCGCTGCGCGCGCGTGCCCGTTCCGGCTCGCGGCGGCGCTGGGTGTCTGCTTCACGCTCGTGGCGGGTTTCAGTGCCGGGGCGGCGGATATTCTGCGCGGCGGAGGAGTCGTCGGGCCGCGGGGCAGTCCGTCGTTTGGGCCCGCTCCGGTACCGACGGCGCAGGCGCGCAGCAATGCCAAGGACACGCTCGCCCGCACCACGCAGGCCGTGCTGGACGTGAAGTCCATGCAGGACGCGGCGCGTGCGGCGGCGCTCGGCGGGCCGCGCAATCTCGGGCCCGATCCGAATCATCCCGGCGCGCTTTTGCCGAACATCCCGAACGGTCTCGCGCCGGGCGGGCTGCAGGTCGCGCCGGGCGTGCCGGTGAATCTCGCGAACCCGCAGCCGGGCGAAAACGCGAAGCTCTGGCAGGGCGCGATGCTGCCCACGCAAAGCGCCGCAGGCAGCCGCACCACGGTTCTCGTTCAGCAGACCGCGCAGCAGGCGCTGCTGACGTGGCAGACTTTCAACATCGGCAAGGAGACGACGCTGCGCTTCGACCAAAGCGCGGGCGGCACGAACTCGAGCCAGTGGATCGCCTTCAACAAAATCAACGACCCGTCCGGCTCGCCGTCGCAAATCCTCGGCGCGATCAAGGCCGACGGGCAGGTCTATGTCATCAATCAGAACGGCATCGTTTTCGGCGGCAGTTCGCAGATCAATCTGCACGCGCTCGTCGCCTCCTCGCTGCCGATCAATGACAACCTCATCGGCCGCGGCCTGCTCAACAATCCCGATGCGCAGTTCCTTTTTTCTTCGCTGCCGATCAGTGCCGGCAGCAAGGGCACGCCGGCTTTCACGCCCGCCGCCGCGCTCACGCCGAGCGGCCAGAGCGGCGATGTGGTGGTGCAAAAAGGCGCGACACTGACGAGTCCGACGACGCCCGATCATGTGGGCGGACGCATCGCGCTCGTCGGCCCCAACGTGCGCAACGAAGGCACCATCTCGACGACCGACGGCCAGACCATTCTCGCCGCCGGGCAGCAGGTTGGTTTTGCCGCGCATCCGGGTAGCGATCCGAGCCTGCGCGGGCTCGATGCCTATGTCGGCGCAGTCGCCGATCCCGCGCTCGCCAATCCGCCGTCCGCGGGCAGCGCCACGAATGCCGGCCTCATCGACGCGCCGCACGCGAGCGTCGTGATGACGGGGCGCAGGGTGGAGCAACTCGGCATCATCGACAGCAGCACGTCCGTTTCCCTCAACGGGCGGATCGACTTGCTTGCGGATTTCGATGCTGCGAGCAATCCGCAGGACAGCGACTCGATCAATAGGGCCAACACCGGCGGCGTGCGCAATCTCAGCCCGTATCCCTTTTTGCCGCGCTCCGCAGGCACCGTCACGCTCGGCGCGGGCAGCGTGACGCGGATTCTACCCGATCTTTCCACCACGGATCTCGTCATCGGCACGGCGCTGCCGCTGCTATCGCAAATCAACGTGCAAGGCCAGGCCGTGCATCTCGCCAGCCGCGCCACCGTGCTCGCGCCGAATGCGAATGTCGCGCTCAGCGCTGGCGTCTGGAGTTTCCTGCCGAGCAACACGAGCCCGATCACGAATTTCATCTACGCTGGTGGTCAGATGTATCTCGATGCGGGCGCGACGATCAACGTCGCCGGCTCGACTGATGTCTCCGCGCCGCTGACGGAAAACATCCTCTCCGTGCAGTTGCGCGGGGCGGAGCTGTCCGACTCACCGCTCCAGCGCACGGGCCCGGTGCGCGGCGTTTCGCTGAGCATCGATGTGCGCAAATCCGGGATGTACAACGGCCTCGCGTGGGTCGGCACGCCGCTCGGCAATGCGGCCGGATTTGCCGGACTCGTCCAGCGCACCGCGGCGGAACTGACGACCGCGGGCGGCACGGTGAAACTCACCGCGGGCAGTTCCGTGGTCATGCAGCCGGGCGCGAAAATTGACGTCTCCGGCGGCTGGACGAACTACGACGGCGGCCTCGTGCAGACCACGCGGCTGCTCGCGGACGGGCGGCTCTGGGACATCGCGCAGGCCACGCCGGATCGCGTGTACACGGGCATCTACACCGGCACGTTCGCGCGGAGTTTTGCGAAATACGGCGTCACCGAAACCTTCGCGCACCCGCTCGACCTGCTAGGCGCGCACTACGAGCCCGGCTACATGCAGGGCGCGAATGGCGGCACCATCGCCATCTCCGCGCCAGCCATGGCGCTCGACGGCGAACTGCTCGGCCTCACCATCGCCGGCCCGCGGCAGCGCGCGAGCACGCCGCTCGCGAGCACGCTGGCCCTCGCGTTTCAGGCGCAAAATTCCGCGACTCCTTTCCTCGCCTACGCGCCGACTCCGCCGAGCATCGTCTTCGAAGGCGGGGCGAAGCTGATCGCCGCCGATCCTTTCGCACTCGACCTCGCCGGGCGGCCGCTGCCGCTGCGCGCGGAGCGGCGGGCGAAAGTCTTCCTCTCGCCGGACCTCGTGAGCGCCGACGGATTTGGCAACCTCGCAATCGACAACAGCGACGGCAACATCACCGTCCCCGCGCCGGTCGCGCTCACGGCCCGGGCGGGCGGTTCGATCAAATTCAAGGGCGCGAACATCGACATCCAGGGCCGCGTCGCCGCGCCGGGCGGCACGGTGAGCTTCGATGTTTTCAACCTCTCGCAGAGCAAGCTCAACGACCTCATCGCCATTCAGGCCACGCCACCACCCGACCCCGCGCGCGGCACTTTCACCCTCGGCTCCGCGGCCACGCTGAGCGCCGCCGGGCTGGTCGTGGATGATCGCGCGGATGCGCCGGCGCGGCTGTTTTTGCCGCTGATGACGAGCGACGGGAAAAGCTCCACCGACGGCGGCGCGATCGCCATTCGCAGCTACAGCGCCGACCTCGCGGCGGGCAGCGCGATCGATGTGTCCGGCGGCGTGGCGCTCAGCGTGAGTGGGCGGCGGACGTATGGCAAAGGCGGCAGCATCACGATCAGCGCAGGGCAGGATTTGAATGTGAAATCCGTGCTCGGCGGGCGGCTGACCTTGGGCGCGACGCTGCGCGGATTCTCTGGCAGCACGGGCGGCGCGCTGAGCATTTTCGCGCCGCAGATTCAGGTCGGCGGCACCACCGCCAGCGCGAACGTCCTCCTGCTCCAGCCGGATTTTTTCAGTCGCGGCGGCTTCACGAATTTCACCCTCACGGGTCTCGGTGCGGCGGGCGCAAAGGCGGGCGAGTTTCTGCCGGCCGTGGTCATCGCGCCGGGCACGGTCATCGAGCCGGTCGCGCAGACGTGGCTCGCAGTGACGACCGCCACGGACGTGGCACTCACGCCCGCGCTGCTGCCGCCAAGCTCGCGCGCGCCGGTCAGCCTCGCGTTCGCCGCGCCGGGCCTCACGGACACCTACATCTCCACGCTGCTCCTCGCGCGCGGCGATTTTGTGATGGGCGAGGGCGCGGCGATTCGCACCGACCCGCGCGGCAGTGTGACGATCAGCGGCAACACCGCGGCGGTGCTCGGCTCCATCATCGCACCGGGCGGCGCGATCACGGTCAGCGGAAAAAATTCGAGCGCGATCCTGCTGCTCAACACGTCCGGCGCGGCGCAGCCGAACGTCGATCTCGGGCCGCACAGTTTCCTCTCCACCGCGGGCACGACCGTGCTGACGCCCGACCCGCGCGGGCACCGCACGGGCACGGTGCTGGACGGCGGGACGATCAAAGTCAGCGGCAACATCGTCGCCGAATCCGGCGCGGTGCTCGATGTCTCGGGCGCGCATGATGTCTTCGAGCTTTCGCCAGCGTACGGCGGCGCGGTCGCGGGAAACGGGCTGCCGCTGGACTACGCGAACGGCGGCAAACTCGCGCGATCCGTCAGCGCTTCGCTCACGGGTTCGCGGGTTGTGCCGATGGTCGTCGAAAGCAACGGCGGCACCCTCTCGCTGCTCGGCGACCAGGAGCTTTTCACCGACGCCACGCTGCTCGGCCGCGCTGGCGGCAAGACCGCGCTCGGCGGCAACCTCATCATCGGCTCGGGCCGCTTCACACCCATTGGCGGCAGCGATCCGACGCCGCTCGACCCCACGCTGCTCGTGACGCAAAGCGGGCCCACGATTCCGGCGAAGTTTTATGCGCCGGGGCAAAACGCCATCGGCCATCGGTTGCTCGATGGCAACGGCGTGGCGCTGCCAAGCCTCGGGCATTTCGTGGCGGATCGCTTTGCCGAGGGCGGCTTCGATGCGCTGACTTTGAAAGGCACGGTGCAATTCTCCGGGGCAGTGACCATCGGCGCGCGACGCCGTCTTTCCGTGGCCGACGGCGGCATCCTTTACGCCGACGCGGCGGTGCATTTGAGCGCGCCCTACGTCGCGCTCGGCACGCCGTTTCAACCGCCGCTGGCCCTCACGCAGAGGAACGTCATTGTGGATGCCAGCGGCCAGCCGTTCGGCCTCCGGCCTACGTTCGGGCCCGGCAGCCTCACCGTCACGGCACGGCTCATTGATCTCGGTAACCTTTCGCTGCAAGGCATCGGCGCGGCGAACTTCATCGCCGACGGCGGGGAGATTCGCGGCGACGGCACGCTCGATGTCGCCGGTGCGATCACGCTGCGCGCCGCGCAGATTTATCCGCCGACCGGCGTGGTCTTCACCATCGCCGCGTCGGACTACACGGACGCCGGCGTGACGCACGGCGGCTCGGTCACCATCATCGGTTCGGGCACGCGCGCGGTGCCGCTGTCGGCGGGCGGGCAGTTGAATGTGTACGGCTCCACGATCACGCAGGGCGGCACGCTGCGCGCGCCACTCGGCGGCATCACGCTCGGCTGGGACGGCACCGGCACCGCGCCGCTCGGCGCGCTCACCGCCGAGGCGGTCGCGCCCACGCAGCAACTCATGCTTTTACCGCGCAGCGTCACGTCGGTATCCGGGCTCGATCTCGTGACGGGTGCGGCGCTGCTCGTGCCGTACGGGCTGAATCTCAACGGCACTTCATGGATTGATCCCGCGGGCACGGACATCACGGCGGGTGGGCTGCCGGTGAAGTCGGTCAGCCTCGGTGGCGCCAATGTCGCCGTGCAGTTCGGCGCAACGATTGACCTGCGCGGCGGCGGCGACCTTTACGCCTACCGCTGGGTCACGGGCAAAGGCGGCACGCGCGACATTCTCGCGGGCACCACGAGCTTCGCGGTCATCCCCGGCTATGCCGCCGACTACGCGCCGTACGCGCAGTTCAACGGCACCACGCTGGCCACCAATCTCGGCGGCGACGCCGGCTACGCGAACTCCGCGCTCCTCGTCGGCGACCGTGTGCATCTCGGCGCGAGCGCGGGCCTCGCGGCTGGCGAGTACACGCTGCTGCCCGCGCGCTACGCGCTGCTGCCCGGCGCGTTTCTCGTCACGCCGCAGAGCGGGCTGCCGCTCGGCACGCAGCTCCTGCCGGAAGGCGCGACGTACGTCTCCGGCTACCGCTTCAACGACCTCAGCACCGCCCGCACGGGCGCGCTTTTGTCCACGCGTTTTGAAATCGCCAACGCGACGACACTGCGGGCGCGCGCGCAGTACGACGACTTCACGGCGAACGCTTTTTTGCGCGAAAGCGCGAAGGCGCTCGGCATCGCGGTGCCGCGGCTCGCGGTGGATTCCGGGCATCTCGTTTTCTCCGCGACGCAGAGCATGACGCTGCAAGGGTCGGTGCTGGCGCGCGGCGCGAAAGGCGGGCGCGGCGGGCTCGTGGATGTGAGCAGTCCGCTCGACATCCTCATCGCCGGATCGGGCGCGGCGGCCGTGCCGGGCAGCATCGTGCTCGACGCGGCTTTGCTCAGCGGCTTCGGCGCGGACAGCCTGCTCATCGGCGGCATTCGCCAGACCGGCACGATCACCACGACGATTGCCGTGAAGACCGGCAACCTCACCGTGGACAATGCCGGCACGCCGCTCACCGCGCCGGATGTGATCCTCGTCGCGAAACAAAGCCTCACGCTTTCGCCCGGCGCGGAGGTCGCGCAAAAGGGCACCGCACCCGGCACGGACACCGCGCTACTGCTGGGCGACGCGGCGGTCGCGGGCAGCGGCGACGGGCTGCTGCTGCGCGTTTCCAGCGATCCCGCGGCGAGTCTGAAACGCGCCGGCATCACCACCTCCACCGTGCCGCACATGGTCATCGGCGCAGGTGCGAAAATCGCGGGTGCGGGCGTGATTCTCGACTCGACCTACGGCACGAGCCTCGACCCGACGGCCAGCCTGACCGGCGACTCGATCACGCTGAACAGCGGCCAGATCAGTCTCGAATTCGATGCACCCGGCGTGGTGCCGCAGATCGCCGGGCTGATGCTCGCCGGCCCGGCGTTGCAAGGGCTGCAAACGGCGCAGGCGCTGAGCCTGACGAGCTATTCATCGATTGATCTTTTCGGCCACGGCACGTTTAGCACGACGGGAAAATTTGCGCTGCACGCGGCGGAAATCCGCGGCTTCAACGCGGGCGGCGCGACCGTGAGTTTCGCTGCGCCGGAAATCATTCTCGACAACGCCGCACTCGGCACGGCGCTCGGGGCAGCGGTCGCGCCGGATGGCACGCTGGCTTTCAACGCGCGCACCATCCGTCTCGGCGCGGGCACGGTGCGGGTCGGGCAGTTTGCCGCATTGGAAATGAACGCGACCGGCGGCCTCATCACCGAAGGTGCCGGTGCGCTTACCACGCAGGGCGCGCTGACGATCACGGCGCCGCTCATCACCGGCGCGAAGGCGGCGAATTACGCGATCACCGCGGGCGGTGCGCTGGTCATCGCCGCGCTTGCGGACGGCGTGGCCTCGGTCGTCGGCGGACTCGGCGCGAACCTCAGCCTCACGGGCGCGAGCGTGACCGACAACAGCACCATCCGCCTGCCGAGCGGCACGCTCACGCTCCGCGCCACGGCGGGCCCTGTGCTCGTGGGAAATCTCGCCGCGAGCCAGCTCGATGTCGGCGGCACGGCGCAGACTTTCTACGACCTGACGAAGTACACCGACGGCGGGCAGATCAGCGTGATCTCCGACACCGGCTCCGTGACGCTCGACACGCTGAGCACGGTGAACGTGGCCGCGCAGCACGCCGGCGGCAACGCGGGCAGTCTCGCCATCCGCGCGGCGGCGGGCACGTTCACGCTCGGCGGCGTGCTGTTCGGGCAGGCGGACGCCGGGCAAAGCGGCACGTTTGCGCTGGATGTGGGCAGCCTCGCGAGCGTCGCGTCCACGAACGCAACGCTTGATGCCGCGGCGTTCAATCAGTCGCGCTCGTTCCGTGTGCGCGGCGGCAACGTGCTGATCGACGGCCTCGCGACCGCGCGAACTTTCAATCTCTCCGCCGACCAGGGCTCGATCACCGTGACTGGTGCCGGACGCATCGATGCGCGCGGTGCGACGGGCGGCGCGATCAATCTCACGGCGGGTGGCAGCGTCACGCTGGAGTCGGGCGCGGAACTGACGGTGGCGGCGACGGATTTCAGCAGCGCAGGGAAGGGCGGCGCGGTTTCGCTCGAAGCAGGCGCGGAGCGAAACGGGACGGCCAGCGCGACGGGATTTGTGGACATTCAGACGGGCTCGACCATCGACCTGTCGGTCGCGAGCGTCATCGGAGCCACGGCCGTGGAGACTGCGGCAAAGACCGCGGCGGCGCAGTTGCTCGGCAAGTTTACCGGCACGCTGCATCTGCGCGCACCGCAGACGGCGGGCAATACCGACATGCAGGTGAAGCCGATCAACGGCACGATCCTCAATGCGTCGAGCATCGTGGCGGAGGGCTATCAGATTTTCGATCTCACGCGGACGGGCGGGCTCATCACGGGCGCAGGCGCATTGCAGCCGAATGGCGGCATCATTCTGAGCAGCGGCGTGAATGTGCAGGGCAGCATCAAGGCGAACGGCACGCTTTTCGCGGGCAACACCGCGGCGATGGCGGCGGCGCTGCTTGCGAGCAACGCCGCGCTCGCGCCCGTGTTGTCCATCGTGCCGGGCGCGGAGGTCATCAATACGGCGAGTGGTGTCGCACTGCCGTTCACGCTCGGCACGAGCGGTGCGAGCAGCTTCGTGCTGCCGGGCACCGGCGGCACCGTGCTTTTTCCGGGCGGCACGCCGGGCAACGACCGCATCACCTCCACGCTTGCGGGCACGATCACCTCCGCCACCGGCGTCGTCACGACGCTCGCGGCGAACACCGCGACGGCGATGGCCGCGGGCAGTGCCGTCACGCTGACCGGCGCGGGCACGGTCGCGTTTGCGAGCGGCGGCTCGGGCGGGCCGATCCCGATTACGCTGCAACCCGGCACGAGTTTCACGACGAGTGCGACGGGCACGAGCGGCACCGTGAGCGGGCTCGGCAGCGCGGTCACGCTGAACACGAGCGGCATCAGCTCGATGGCGCTCGCGGTGGGAAGCAGAGTGCTTTTTCCCGGCGGCACGCCGGGCAACGACCGCATCAGCTCGACGGTCGCGGGCACGATCACTTCCGCGACGGGCGTGGTCACGGTGCTCGCGGCGAACACGAACACGACGATCACCGCCGGCAGCACGGTGAAGCTCAACAGCGCGGGCAATGTGAAATTTTCCACCGGCACCGGCGGCGCGATTCCCGTCACGCTGCTCGCGGGTTCGTTCACCACGGTCGGCGCGACGGGCATCACGCCCGCGTCGGGGAATCTGACGCTCGGCACCTTGGCGTCCACAGCCACGAGCGACTGGGATCTTTCCGGCTCGCGCTTCGGGCCAAACGGCGTGCCCGGCGTGCTCACGCTGCGCGCCGGTGGCAATCTCGTTTTCTTCAACGCGCTGAGCGACGGCTTCGACTCGAGTGGCTACACCGCGGAGCTGCTCGCACCGAATCCGCTGCTCGCGGCGAACGCGCAGTCGTACTCGTACCGGATGGCGTCGGGCGCGGATTTCAGCGCCGTGGATTTTCACCAAGTGATGCCGCTCCCCGGCCTCAGCGCGAATCTTGGCTCGGTGCTCGTCGGCAAAAATTACGGCACCAATGTTTTCACCACCGGCGTCAACGCCACGACGAGCAGCGCGGTGGCCACGCGCTTCCAAGTCATCCGCACCGGCTCCGGCGACATCGACATCGCCGCCGGGCGCGATGTGAAACTGCTCAACCAGTTCGCGACGATCTACACCGCGGGCACCCGCATCGCCGATCCCACGGTGCTGCCGGGCGGGACTTTTGACGTGCCCATCCTCGATGCGAGCGGTGGAGCGAACGACCTCGGAGCCATTCAGCAGCCGACCGGCTACCGGCCGCAGTACAGCCTCGCGGGCGGCAACGTCACGGTCGCCGCACAGAACGACCTCATCCACCAGACGCAAAACAGCGCCGGTGCGCTCATCGCCGATTCGTCCAAGGAACTCCCGAACAACTGGCTCTACCGCCGCGGCTACGTGGACCCGCTCACCGGCCAGTTCGGCGTTGCCAATTACGGCGACCTGGCCTCGACAAGCTGGTGGGTGGATTTCAGCAATTTCTTCGAGGGCGTGGGCGCGCTCGGTGGCGGAAACGTGACGTTCAACGCCGGGCGGGATGTCAGCAATTTCGACGGCCTCGTGCCGACCAACGCCCGCATGCCGTCGGGCACGCCGGACGCCAGCAAGCTCGTGGAACTCGGCGGCGGCGATCTCCTCGTGCATGCGGGCCGCAACATTGACGGCGGCGTGTATTACCTCGAACGCGGCCAGGGCGCGCTCAGAGCCGGCAGCGAGATCACCACGAATCAGACGCGCTCACCTTCGCTGCAAAACCTCGTCATCCCGACCGCCTATCTGTCGCCGGAGAACTGGCTGCCGACGACGCTTTTCCTCGGCAAAGGCAGCTACCATGTCGCCGCGTCCGGCAATCTCCTGCTCGGCCCGGTGGCCAATCCTTTCCTGCTGCCCGGCGGCTACAACAACACGTTTTGGTACAAGACCTATTTCTCGACCTACGGCTTGAACGATGCCGTCGATGTCACTTCGCTCGGCGGCGGCGTCACGCTGCGGGCAGGCGCGGCCACCGGCGGCGGTCGGGCCACGCCTTTGCTGAGCAACTGGCTGCAAAACGTCAGCCAGCTCAACATCACCAACCCCAAAACCAGCATCGCCAATTTCCAACCCTGGCTGCGGCTCGATGAAACCAGCGTCGGCGGATTTGTCACCGCCGTCACCATCCTGCCCGCCACCCTGCGGGCCACGGCTTTCTCGGGCGACATCAATCTCGTCGGCAACCTCAACCTTTCGCCCTCGCCCACCGGCACGCTCGACCTGGCGGCGGCGGGTGCGATCAATGGCCTGCAAAAAAACGGTTCCTTCACCGCGGCGGGCGTCACCACCGGCGTCTGGGGTTCCAGCACGATCAACCTCTCCGATGCCAGCCCGGCAAAAATCCCCGGCCTAGTCACGCCGAACGCCTTCCAACTCGTGGCGGGCACCTCGGCCCTCCTCGCCCGGCGCAGCAACACCGCTTTTTTCAATTCGTTCAACGCCCTTTTCGCCGAGACGGGCGCGACCGCCGGCCCCGCCACCGTCTTGCAAACCAAACTCGCCCTGCACGACTCCGGCCTGCTCCACCTCGGCGACCCGAATCCCGTCCATCTTTACGCCAGCGCGGGCGACATCTCGGGGCTCACTTTTTTCTCGGGAAAAGCCGCACGCATCCTCGCCGGGCGCGACCTCACCGATGTTGCATTTTACGTGCAGAATCTCCACGAGGGCGATGTCACCGTCGTCTCCGCCGGGCGCGACCTCATCGCCTACAACGCCAACTCCCTGCTGCGCGCTGCCGCCGCCGCCCCCGGAAATGTGGTCAACCTCGGCGAAATCGCGCTGGCCGGAGACATCCAGATCAGCGGCCCCGGCACGCTCGAAGTGCTGGCTGGGCGCGACCTCGATCTCGGCACCGGCGCGGGCAATTCGGACGGCACCGCCACCGGCATCACCAGCATCGGCAACGCGCGCAACCCGAGCCTGCCCTTCGATGGCGCTGGGCTGGTCGTCGGCGCGGGGATCGGTCTCAGCACAGGGCTCGCGGGCAGCAGCCTCGATTTCGAGACGTTCCTCGGCACCTACTTAAACACGCCCGCCGGCACCAAATATCTCGCCGAACTGGCGGCGACGAATCCCGCGCTCAAAGACCTCACCGGCGCGGCGGCGCTCGACGCCTTGACCGAGGAGCAGCGTGCTGTCGTCGCCCTCCAGGTTTTCTACCTCGTCCTCCGCGATGCCGGACGCTCGCAGACCGCCGCGACCACGGCAGCGGCCACCGGCACCGCGACCGCGAGCGGCACCACCACGGCCATTGCCGCCACGCCCGGCGGCTACGCGGCGGGCTATGCCGCGATCAAGGCGCTCTTTGGCTCCGCCATCACCACCGGCGACATCAAGAACCGCGCGCGCGACATCCGCACCCGTAGCGGAGGAAACATCAGCATCTTCGCGCCAGGCGGGAAACTCACGCTCGCCTCCAGCACCATCGGCAATCCGCTCGCGCCTCCCGGCATCGTCACCGAGGCCGGGGGCAACGTGAACGTCTTCACCGACGGCAGCGTCGATCTCGGCATCGCGCGCATCTTCACCCTGCGCGGTGGGAACATCATCATCTGGTCTTC
>JANXSB010000464.1 GCA_025352865.1 Chthoniobacter sp.
CTCTCCGGCCTGCCGAGCGCGGGCTTCGGCGCGCTCATCGCGCTGCTGGTCTTTGGCATGGAGCTGAATGTGTATGGGTTTGTCGGCATCCTCATGCTCATCGGCATCGTGAAAAAGAACGCGATCATGATGATCGACTTCGCGCTCGAAGCGCAGCGCAAGGATGGCAAGGCCCCCGCCGATGCGATCTACGAGGCGTGCCTCGTGCGCTTCCGCCCGATCATGATGACGACGATGGCCGCGCTCATGGGCACGTTGCCCATCGCGCTCGGCATCGGCGCGGGTGCGGAGTCGCGGCGTCCGCTCGGCATCGCGGTCGTGGGCGGGCTGCTCGTGTCGCAGATCCTCACGCTCTACATCACGCCGGTGATTTATATTTTTCTGGAGCGGCTGCAGGGACGCAAAAAGGGGACGCAGCGCGGTGAGACGCGGCCCGCGGCGGCGCGGGAGCTGGCCGAGGCGGCGGTGTGAAACTCCGCTCAGGATAACTCGCTCTTTGAATTTTCAGACGCCCGCTGAAGGCCGGACGATGGCGGTGATCGAAGGCTGCCCGAAATAGCGGCGCGCGGCAGCGGCGACTTGCCCGGTGGTGAGCGCCTCCAGCTCGCGGCGCTGCGTGAGGTGGTAGCTGTGGCCGAGTCCGTAGAGTTCGTTGAGCGTGGACTGAAAGGCGAAGGCACCGTTGCTTTGGTGGCGGATTTCCATTTGGCCGATGCTTTTTTCCCGCGCGCGGGCGACCTCCGCGGCGGTGAGTCCGTCGCGGGCGAGCCTGACGATTTCCTCGTGCAGCGCGGCTTTCACGTCGGCGATTTTTTCCGGCGCAGTGCCGAGGTAGAAAGTGAACATGCCGCGCGCGAGTCCGGCCATCTGGCTGCTGCCGACGAAGTAGGCGAGGCCCATCTCTTCGCGGATGCGGAGGAAAAGGCGGGAGCCGAGATCGCTGCACGCTTCGTCGAGGAGATCGAGCGCGGCGGAGTCGGGGCTGAAGATGTCGATGCCGGGAAAGCCGACCATGAGGACGGCCTGCTCTTTTTCCTCGATCCGCTCGACCTCGCGCGACGCGGCGAGCGCGGGCGACTCCGGCACGGTGGTGAAAGCGGGCGCGCCCGGCGGCAATGACGCGAGCGCTTCCTCGACCAGCTCGCGCACTTCATCCGCGCGCACGTCGCCGAAGACGGCGATGACACCATTGCGCGCGACGAGATGGCGGTCGCGGAAGGCGAGGAGATCGTCGCGCGTGAGGCGGGCCACGCTCGCGGGCGTGCCCGAGCCGCGCAGGCCGTACGGGTGCGGGCCGAAAAGATTTTCGCGGAGGAGATGCCGGGCGAGGACGGTCACCTCCTCCTCCCCGGCTTTGATTGCGGCGAGCTGCGCGTCCTTTTCACGGGCGATGGCTTTTTCCGGCAGCGTGGCGTGGAGGAGCACGTCGGCGAGGAGGCTGAGGCCGGCGCGGAAGTCGGGCCGCATGACGCGCGCGGAGACGCTCAGGCTGTTGTTGCCGGCGTCGCTGCCGAGGCTGCCGCCGAGGTCTTCGATCTCGTCGGCGAGCTGCTCGGCGGTGCGCGTGGCGGTGCCTTTGAGCAGGACTTTGGAAAGCAGGCGGGTGATGCCGTTGTCTGCCGCGGTCTCGGCGAGAAGGCCGGATTTGAAGGCGGCGTTCATCGAGACGAGCGGGAGGCGCGGGTCTTCGCGGACGAGCAGGCGCAGTCCGTTCGACAGCTCGAACTTTTGGATTTTGCCCGCCGTGCGCGCGGCGGCGGGCGCGCTCGTTTTCGCGAGCGAACCCTCGGGGTTGAGCGAGACGACGGTGAGATTGCGGTCGGTGAGATGCGTGGCGAGGACGCGGCGCAGGTCGTCGGCGGTGACGCGCTGGATGGCTTCGAGGTAGTCGCGGGAGAAGTCGAGGTTGCGGGTGAGGAGCCAGTTGCCGCCGAGGTCGGAGGCGCGTCCGCGCATGGTGGTGACGGACTGGAGCTGCTGGCTGAGTGAGGCTTTGCGGGCTTTGGCGAGTTCGCGCCCGGTCACGCCGCCGTCGCGCAGCTCGGCAATGAGGCGGAGGATTTCCGCCTCAACTGCGGGGCGCTTTCCGGGATCGAGAATGGCATCGACGCCGAAGAGTCCGCACTGCCCCGGCGCGTAGCACCACGCCTCGGTGGAATGCACGAGCGCGAGTTCTTCGCGGAGTTTTTTGTAGAGCCGCGAGCTGCGGCCGCCGCCGAGAACCATCGCCGCGACATCGAGCGCTGGGATGTCGGGATGCGCGGCGGAGGGCACATGCCACGCGAGATTCAGGCGCGTGAGTTCGGTCGGGAACTCGATGTGCGCGTCGCGCCGGCCGAGCTGCTCGGGCTCCGCGGGGATGAAAACGGGTGGCAGCGGCTGGCGCGGATGTTTCGCAAAAATCTCCGCGAGCTGCGCGCGCACGGCGGCGGCATCCACGTCGCCGACCACGACGAAGAACATGTTGTTCGGGACGTAGCGCGCTTTGTAGTAGGCCATCACGTCGTCGCGGCTGAGCGCGTTGAAGACATCGAGGTGGCCGATGATCGGGTGCTGGTACGGATGCTCGCGAAAGGCCGTGGCGAAAAGCGTCTGGCTGCAGACGCGGTCGGGGTCATCGTTGCCCATCGCGAATTCGCGGCGGATGACCTCCTGCTCTTTCACGTATTCGTCGGGCGGGAGCGTGGAATTCATCACCGCGTCGGCGAGCAGATCGAGGGCGACGGGGACGCCGCGCGCCGGGATGTCGATCCAGTACACCGTGCGGTCGAAGGACGTGTAGGCATTGATGTAGCCGCCGACGTCCTGGATGCGCTGGGCAAACTCGCTCGCGGCCCGGCCCGGCGTGCCTTTGAAAAGCATGTGCTCGAGCATGTGCGACAGGCCCGCGCCAAGCAGCCGGTCCTCGTGGATGCTCCCCGTTTCCACCCACACCTGCACGCTCGCCACGGGTGCGCTGCGGTCTTCCTGCACGATGATGTCGAGGCCGTTCGGGAGCGTGGAGGTGCTCGCTGTGACCGCGGGAAAAGTCAGCGTGCCGGACGAATCCGCGAGTGCAATCGAGTGCGGATTCATCATTGGGGCAGGGGAGATGGTGCGTGCGATTCACGACTCCGCGCATCCCTCGATCCACCGTGCCCGTGATTCCGCGTCAGAGCAGTTCCTCCGCCGGAGTTTCAGCGGGGATGCGGGTGTGGAGGTGCGGTTTTTCCGGAAGGAACGGCGCGACGAAAGCGTCGTGAAAGGAGTAGCCGCCCTTGAAGTCTTCGAGCGAATCCGTGTCGGTTTTTCCGAAGATGCCGACGCGGATGAAGTTGAAAACCATTTCGCCAAAATCCTCTCCGCGGCGCACGCCCCAATACTCGAAGACCGTCGGCACCATCGGGCCGAATTGTTTCAGCGCGTACTGGCGGATGCCGTCGAGAAGCTGCTGGCCGGTGACGTGCTGGTCGGGCTCCCTGGCTTTTTTGCGGCCCTTGATCGTGAAGTCGAGGGCATCGCGGAGAAAGAGATAAGCCTCGCGGTCGTAGCGGGGATCCTGCCGGACGATGTCTCCGAGCTTTTCACCAAAATCAAGTTTCTGCATAGCGGGGTGGTGCGTCCCGGAGGGCGGTCAAAACGCGAGTGGCACCGAGAGCCGCTGTATCTACAGTGCGCCCAGACCATCGTGAAAATGACTCCATTTCCGAAACTGCGGCGCGAAGCTAAACACGATGCCCGGCACCGTCAACTGCCGGTGCTCGCGCTGCTGCTGGTCTTCGGTCGCGGCTTCGCGGAAGCGCCCGCCGGGCCGGTGGTGCAGGAGGAATTGCGCGCGGCGAAACTGGTGGAAACGGCGCTGCTGGTCCGCAAACCGACCGCCGAGGAAACCGGGAAGCTGGACAAAATCTACGCGGAACTGAGCGCGAAATATCCGCGCGATGCGGCGGTCAGAAACGCGCACGCGGAATTTTTGTGGAGCACCGGCGAGCCGGAACGCGCGGTCGAAACGTGGGAGGCGGCGCTGGTGATCGAGCCGAAAAACGCGGCGGTGCTGGATCATCTCGCGGGCCATTGGCTGGCCGCGGGAGAGGTGAAAAAATCAGCGGCGTTCTATGCCCGCGCGGTCGAGAGCGCGCCGGAGAATGCGGCCTATCGGTTTGCGTCAGCCAATGTCACCTACCTTTTCCGCCACGAACTCCTCAGCGCCGCGCAGCCGGACGAAGCTGCCATGCTCGATCATGCGCTTGCCGATTTTGCCGCCGCGAGCCGGCTCGCACCGCTGAATCCCGATTACGCCCGCGCCTACGCGGAGACTTTTTACAGCATGCCAAAGCCCGACTGGAGCATCGCCCTCGCGGCTTGGCAGCATTTTGCGGAAATCAGTCCCCAGAAAGACTTCGCGCAGGCGAATCTGGCCCGTGTCCACCTGAAACTCGGCCAAAAGGACGCCGCCAGGGTCTGTTTGGATAAAATCCAAGGTGCTGATTTTCAGAAACTTAAATCAAAACTGAGCGAGCGGCTTGAAACCGGACCAGCTTCCGTCGCCGCCCCGGACCGCCCCTGTCCAACCAGCCCGCTGACCGCTAAAATGCGGCCGATTTTTCCCGAAAACCCGGCATTGACGAGCCGGGCGAGCCCCCCTAGCCTTGCAGTCCGCTAAGCCAAAAACTTTCAAGTTCAACCAACCAGCCAAGGAAAACCATTATGCCAGAAGTCATCGTTCGCAAAGGAGAGCCGATCGACCGCGCTCTCAAACGCCTCAAGAGCAAACTCGACACCGAAGGAATCATGGATGAAATCCGCCGTCTTCGCGCGTTCGAGACGCCGACGCAGCGCACCAAGCGCAAGGCCAAGGCCAACGCCAAGCGCGCGAAAGCGAAGTTCCGCTTCAGCCCGGCGTAGTCTTCCCGCGGACATCGAGTCCGCGCAGTATTTTCAAAATTAGCCAGCCCGCTCCGGGCTGGCTGGTTTTTTTTGCCGTGAAAGCCCGCGCCTACTCGCCGCACTCGCAGACGACGCGGAAACCGACATCGTTCGACGAGTAGTCGGGCAGATTGAAATTGCGCGCGCTCGTCCGCAGATTGCCCGGTCGCGATTTCCAACTGCCGCCGCGATAGATTCGTTTCATCCCGCCCGACAGGCCGCGCGGATTCGTGCGCTCCTTGCCTTTGTAGGCTTCAAAATAATCCGCGCACCACTCGAAGATGTTGCCCGCGAGATCGTCGATGCCAAACGGGCTCGCGCCCCGCGGATAGCTGCCGACGGGGGAGGTTTCCGCAAAGCCGTCGTCAATCACGGGGTCGCGCCACGCAAAGGCGGTGCGCTTGTCCGCGAAGTTTGCGTAATGTCCCGCGTCCAGGCGTCCGCCCCACGGGAAGGTCAGATTCTCGGGACCGCGCGCGGCATACTCCCACTCGGCTTCGGTCGGCAGGCGGTATTTTTTCCCCTCTCTCGTCGAGAGCCAGTGGCAGAATTTCTCGGCCTCGCGGCTGTTCACATAGACCACGGGATGCTGGTCGTTGGCCCACGGCGCACGCTTGCTGCGATGGCTGGGATCGAACTGCTCATACTGCGCGTTCGTGACCGGATGGCGGGCCATGTAGAAGCAGCTCAGCGAAATCGGCGTCGGCGGCTTTTCATGTTCCGCCGCGTCGGGTTCTGCACTGCCCATCACGAATTGCCCCGAGGACACGAGCAGCATTTCCATGGTCAGCGCGTTGGTGAATTTCGGAAATTTCTCCCGCTCCTGGGCGCGGGCGAGCGGTGACACATTGATCGCAGCGACTTTGCGCGGCGCAGCGGCGGGAGCCGCCGGCACGGTCTTCTTCGCGGGCGAAGGCGGCGCAGGGCGGGTCGCGACCGCGACCGGTTTCGTCGCAGCGGGCGGGCTCGGCGGCAGGCCGCTCGCCTCCTCGTGATACTCGTCGATCAAATCCTCGGCCTGCCCGCCGGTGAGGCCGAGGCTCTCGCCCATGTTGCACAGCGCATCGCGCTGGTCGTCGGTCATCTCATCTCCATCGAGGTTCAGTTTGGAGAGCCGCAGCATGCGCCGGAATTCGTCAAACGGATTCCTTTCTTCCCGCGCACCGGCAGCCGCCGGCGCGACCGGGGCGGGTGCCGCGCCGATCTGCACCGGAGTCGCTGCCGCCACCCGCGCCGCGCCGAGGCGCGTCAACTCGGCGTCGATCACCTCCTTCATTTCATCGCGCGACAAACCGAACCCGCGCCCGCGCTCGTAAAGGCGCTGCTCCTCCTCCTCGCGCAGCGTGTTGTCGCCGAGTGCGAAGGCGAGCAGCTTTTTGAATTCACCGAGCGCCTGCTCGACGATTCGCAGGTGCTGTTGCCTGTCGAAAACGGCGCGTCCCTCGGCATCGAGCAACTGCGTCCGCGCCTCGGCCAGAAAGACCGGCGCTTCGTCGAGCCCGCCGCGCAGCATCTGCGAGATCGGGTTGCTCGGCTGGTTTTTCAGCGGCAACTTTTTCTGCCACCAGACGAGGAGCTGGCGGCAGTTCGCCTCGATCTGCGCGTCATTCGGATTCGACTCGTACGACAGGCAGAGCCGCGCGTAGAGATCGTCGGAATTGTAGTTTTTCCAGCCGTCCCAGCGCAGCGGGTTGTCGGGTAGTGGATCGGGGAGAGCCACGAGCTAAAGGACGGCGCGCTCCATGGCGCTAGACCACGTTGATTTGCAGCAGGTCCGCCGTCGCCGTCTCGATCTCGCTCTCGGAAAGGCCGGTGTTGCGCGCGATCTGCACGCGGTTCTGGCGGCCATAGGCATCGACGATGACTTCGAGCACCTGGTTTTCGTTGTAGGTGTAGGTCAGCTCGATCGGCGAGCCCTTGGGCAGAAACGGCGGTAGCTCGATGTCGCAAATTCCGAGCGGCGTGCATTCTGCGGGCACCGTGCTCTCGCCCTCGACGACGCGCACAATGGCGTTCTTCATGTTCGCCTTGGCGGTGCCGAATGAGTTCTTCGTCTCGACGGGCACGGGGGTCATTTTGCGGATCATCGGAAAGACATATTCCTCGACCTTGCCATCGTCCCACAGCACCAAGCCGAGCGTGTGCGTGGTGATGTTCGTGACCTTGATGAGCGAGCCGTCGTCCCCGGAAAACTGATCGCGCACCTCCTGCGGCAGCACGCGCTCGCCGCTGGTGTTTTCCTCACGGAGCAGGGAAAGCACACCCTGCACCGCGGCACCGATGGCCACAGCCTCGTCCGGGCTCACGTCGTCGGCGACCGGCACATTCGAGATGCCCTGGATCATCTCCCGCACCGAGGGCATGCGGGTCATGCCGCCCGTCAACAGGATGCGGTCGATGCCATCCCAGCCGAGCTTGGCCTCCTGCATCACGATCTCGCAGATCGTCTTGCACTTCTCCAGCAGATGCCGGCAGCGGTGCTCGAAGTCATCGCGCGTCAGATCGAGCTTCACGCTTTTGCCCGCGTAGCTGTGGACGATCGTCGTCCGCATGCGGCTCGAAAGCTGGATCTTCGCGGTGAGCGCGCGGCTGTAAAGATCCTGATAGCTTTGCAAATCGAGCAGCGGATTTTCGCCATGCACCTTGTCGAATTCCTCCGCGACCCAGTTCACGATGATGTCGTCCCAATCCTTGCCGCCGAGGCGGTGGTCGCCGTTGCTCGCAACCATGCGGATGCCGTTGTGCTCGATCTTCATGATCGTCACGTCGAACGTCCCGCCGCCGAGATCGAAGACAAACACGGTCTGATTCGAGTCGAGCTTGTCCAGCCCGTAGGCGAGCGCCGCCGAGGTCGGCTCGTTGATGACTTGGAGCACGTTCAGCCCCGCGAGCTGGCCCGCATGCAGCGTGGCCGTGCGCTCCGCGTCGTTGAAATACGCGGGCACCGTGATCACCGCGTCGGTCACCTTTTCGCCCAGATATTTCTCGGCGTCATTTTTCAGCTTCTTGATGATCAGCGCGGAAAGCTCCTCCGCCGAATAGGGCTTCGCATTGAACTCGCGGTGAAACTGCGCCTTGCTCTTGCCCATCTCCCGTTTCACGAAATCGACGATCTTCTCCGGCTCCGCGACCGCGTTCTGTTTCGCCAGCGTGCCGACGATCGCATTGGTGCCGTCGAAGAGAATCACCGACGGCGTGATCCTCTCACTCTCAGCATTGGGAATGATCTGCGGCTTGCCGTAGGCATCGATATGCGCGACCGCGCAAAAGGTGGTGCCGAGGTCGATTCCGACAGCTTTGCGCGCGGAATTGGCGAGGTGAGGGGCGCTCATGGGTTGGTAGGGAAAAAGCTCTTTTTCTGTCTTTCGCAGGTTACGTGCCGGAGCACGTTGCACTTTCACTTTTGAGACGAAGCGGACGGAAGCGCAACGAGGAATCCTTCTTTCCACTTTTTCATCACCACCTCCTCCGGCCGGACGACCCGCCCTTTCCACATGAAACCCCGCTTCAATGTCCGCACGATGTCGCCGTCATCGGCGGGATCCTCCGCGATCTCCACCGCCAGCGCCCGCTGTGTGACCATGTCGAGCTTGCCCGTGCCCACCGGCAGCGGGGTGACTTCGAGCCGCGCCAGCACCTCGATCAGAAACTCGCAGTTGTGCGCGAGGTTCATCTCCATCGTCTTCAACCGCCCGGTCAGCGCGTCGCCGGGGACATCGGACAGCGTCTCCTGCATCTGCCCGTGGATCGCCGTCAGGTCGTCGTAGAGCGAGATCAGATCGCGGATGATCGGCTTGTGGACGGACTCGAGGAGAAAGCCGTCCTTGTAGCCTTTCAGCTCCTCATGGAGCGCGGCAAACATCCGCTGGCTCAAGCCGTTTTTCTGATCGAGAAGACCGCGCAGATTTTCCGCCAAATCCGGGAGCGATTTCTGCGCTTCGCTTTCCGTTCCGGCTTTTTCATCCAGCCTTTCGCCGATCTTTTGCAGCAGCACTTTGTTCTCGCCGGCCGCGCGGGTCGCGGCTTCCAGCCCCTGCATCAGGGGACGCAGCATCTGCGGGAGACTGGCGTACGAGCGCAGCGCCCGTTCCTCATTCTGCCGCACTTGCTCATGATCCTTCACCTCATCCGCGCGTCGCGCCGCCGCTGTGCGGTCTTCGATGCTCTGCTCCGCCTCTTGGAAAAGTCCGCGCAGTTGCGAGTCGAAATCCAAGTCCTGAATCTGGTCATGGTTGGGCATTGCTCCCGGTGATTTAGCGGAAATCACGCCAGCGCGGTGAATTTTCGTTCACACCACTGCTGCCGACAGCCGCTTGCACGGGCATTCGCCGGAGATCATTGCCGCATTTTCCGCGACCGTCCTAGGCTCCGTAAAACTCCCGGATCGCCGCCGTCAGCCCCGGAATGTCGAACTGCCGCGCCTCCACATCCACCTTCAAGCCGTGCGCGCGCATCGTCTTCGAGGTGATCGGGCCGATGGATGCGGTCTGCAAATCCGCGGGCAGCGGCAGCTTGAGCGCGAGGAAGTTTTCGACCGTCGAGCTGCTCGTGAACGTGATCAGATCCGCGCCTTCCTCACGAAACCGTGCGATGCCGCCGCTCACATCTTCCGTCTCCGGCACCGTGCGGTAGGCCGTCGCCACGTCCACGATCGCCCCGAGCTTCGTCAGCTCGACCGGCAAAACGTCGCGCGCCTGCTCCGCCCGCGCGATGAGGATGCGCAGATTCTCGACGGTGCATTCTTTCGTGAACGCCTTCACCACCGCCTCCGCCACGTATTCCTCCGGCTGCAAATCCACGTTGAGATGAAACTCCCGCACCCGCGCCGCCGTCGCCGGCCCAATCGCCGCGATCCGCACGCCGCCAATCTCCCGCGCGTCGTTGAAGATTTTGTAAAACATCTCGAAAAAAGCGGTCACGCCGTTCGGGCTCGTGAAGACCAGCCAGTCGTACGTGTGCGTGTCCTGCACGAGCTGGCCGAACTCGAACAAATCCTTCGGCGGCTCGATGCGGATCGTCGGCAGCTCAAAGACATCCGCACCCAGCGCGCGCAGCCCGCCGCTCAGCACGCCCGCCTGCTGGCGCGTGCGCGTGACCACGATGCGCTTGCCAAAAAGCGGCCGCGTCTCGAACCAGTTCAGCGAATCGCGCAGCTTCACCACCTCGCCAAAAACCGCCACCGCCGGTGCCTTGAAACCTGTCGCCTCCACCTTCGCCGCAATGTCCCCCAGCGTCCCGCGCAGCGTCTGCTGCCGCCCCGTCGTCCCCCACCGCACCAGCGCCACCGGCATCGCCGCCGCCGCACCATGCTCGCGCAGCTTCGCCGTGATCGCCCCAATCCGCTCCACGCCCATCAGCATCACCTTCGTCCCCGGCGTCGCCGCGATCTGCGCGAAATCGAGCGAGCTTTCCGTCTTCGCGGGGTCTTCGTGTCCGGTGAAAATCGTGAGCTGCGCCGTGTGGTCGCGATGCGTCACCGGGATGCCCGCGTACGCCGGAGCCGCCAGCGCCGAAGTCACCCCCGGAATGATCTCAAACCGCAGCTTCGCTTTCGCCAGCGCCTCCGCCTCCTCCCCTCCGCGTCCGAACAAAAACGGATCACCGCCCTTCAACCGCACCACCCGCTTCCCCGCCCGCGTTTTCTCCACCAGCAGCGCGTCGATCTCCTCCTGCTTCAAAGTATGCGCGCCCGCCTTCTTCCCCGCGTAAATGACCTCCGCATCCTTCGGCGCCCAGCGCAAAATCTCCGGGTTGCACAGGTAGTCATAGACGATCACCTCCGCGCGCTCCACGACCTCCTTCACCCGCAGCGTGACCAGACCGAGATCGCCCGGCCCGGCTCCGGCGAGATGGCAGATACCTTCGGATTTTTTCGCGGCTTTTTTCATGCAAGGGGCGCGACCCTAAAGCCGCCGCGCGCACCCGCCAAGCGGGCTTTTTCTCCGCCGCGCCTACTTCGGCGGGAAGCCCGCGAGCATCGCCTTGACGGAGCCTTTCACGCGCTGCGGATCGTCGACTTTCGGTGGCTCGATGACCTGCGGCTCGACACTCCGCCACACGAGCTGCTGCCTCCGCGCGTCCACGAAATCCAGCACCAGCGCGCCCGGCTTGGCGTGGTCGATGGCCGCATCCGTCTGCGTCGTCACCGCCCAGCCTTGGTAGAAGCCAGAGCCCGGCTGGCCCCAGTCGGTGTAGTGCTTCGTGGCTGCTTTCGACGCCGCCGTGAAATGATAGATCGCGTAAAGCTCCGCCTTTTTGCTCTCGGCTTTTTTCAACCCTTTCGTCGCGAGTTCCTGATCCACCGCGCCGCGCAGCGCCGCGTCGAGCGACGCATTCGCCACCGTCTGCGTCTTCGGCTGCGCCGCCCACGCGTAGGTTTTGTATTTGTCGAAAGTCGTCAGCCGGTCGTAATCCGTGCTGACCTTGACCGTGGAGCACGCCGCGAGGGCGAGGGTGGAAACGACGAGGGAGAGCTGGCCGATGGTTTTCATGGCGCTCGTGTTACGAAAACCGCTTGGGCAAGGCAAGGCGAAGAAAAGTATGAGGTATGAAGGATGAGTGATGAAAACGGAACCCTCATAACTCATCCTTCATACCTCATACCTTCTTCACACCAGCCGCGCGAAAAGCTCCGCCGCCACTTGCTCTGGCGTGTCGGCAGCACCTTCCGCTTCCGCCTGCTTCGGCGGTTTGGATTCCGCGCCGAAAAGGATCGCGCGCATTTCCAGCCGGTCGCCTCGAATCGTCGTCCGCACGCCCACCGGCAGCCCGCAGTCGCCCGCGAGCAGGCGCTGCAATTCACGCTCCGCCCTGATCGCGACATGCGTTTCCGCGTGGTCAATCCTTTGCAAAATGGCCGCCACCTCCGCGCGGTCGGCGCGGCTTTGCAGTGCAATGGCACCCTGCCCGATCGCCGGCAGCAAATGCGCGCCGAGCGACGCGACGCGAAAACTCCACGGTGCAAAATCCAGCACTCCCGCCGCGAGATCATAGCCGAGCCGCTCCAGCCCAGCCTGCGCGAGGATGATCCCCGCCACCCGCCCGCTCTCGCCGAGCTTGCGCAGCCGCGTCTGCACATTGCCGCGCCATTCCTCGATCACCAGATCGGGCCGCAGCCAGCGCAACTGCCGCGCCCGCCGCACGCTGCTCGTCCCGATCACCGCGCCCTGCGGCAGCGCCTCGAAGGTGCGCGCGTCTTTCGCGATCAGCACGTCCGCCGTCGCCGCGCGCTCCAGCACCGCCGTCACCGCCAGCCCCGCCGGATTGTGCCCCGGCAAATCCTTCAAACTATGCACCGCCACATCAATCGTCCCGCTGAGCAGCGCGTCCTCCAGCTCCTTCGTGAACAGCCCCTTCCCACCCGCTTCATTCGTCCGGATCAAACTCAGATCGAGCTTCTGATCGCCGCGTGTGACAAAAATCTTCTGCTCGACCTCCAGCCCCGGAAAGACCGCCAGCA
This sequence comes from Chthoniobacter sp., assembly GCA_025352865.1. GTDB lineage: Bacteria > Verrucomicrobiota > Verrucomicrobiia > Chthoniobacterales > Chthoniobacteraceae > Chthoniobacter. Next base: position 12,365 of record JANXSB010000464.1, read on the forward strand.
AAGCCTTCCGCGTCAGTTCCACCTGCGCCAGCGCCAGCGCCGAACCGCGCGTGCCGAGTACAAAGCGCGTCATGATTTCCCCCTTTCATTGAGTCCACGAAAAACACGAAAGGACACGAAAAGGGGAAATCCCTTTCGTGTCATTTCGTGTCTTTCGTGGACCAGTCTCATCCCGTCTTCGCCTGCTGCGGCTCGCTGCCGGTCGCCCGAAACTTCGGCCAGTCGGTCGCCAGCCATTCGCCAAACTCCACCGCGTGCCGCTCGATCATCTCCTCGCAGATCGTGAGTTCCTGCCGGCGCACATTCATCGAGTGGTCGGCGATGGCTTGCAGCGAGTCGATGTCATAAAGGTACACGCCTTCGAGGTCGTTCACCGCCGGCTCGATGTCGCGCGGCACCGCGAGGTCGATGCAGAAAAGCGGACGGTCGCGCCGCGTGCGCATGATCGGCGTGAGCTGCGCAGTGGTGAGCACGTAGTGCGGCGCGGCCGTGGAGCCGATGAGGATGTCCACGTCGTGAAAATGCTGCTGCCACTGGTCAAAATGGATCGCCGCCCCGCTCATCTTCTGCGCCAGCGCGGCGGCGCGATCGTAGTTGCGGTTTGCCACGAAAATGGATTTCACTCCGCGCGCCTGGAGCGCGCCCGCCGTCAGCTCGCTCGTCTCGCCCGCGCCGAGAATCATCACCTTGCAATGCGCCAGCTTGCCAAAAATCTTCTCCGCCAAATCCACCGCCGCCGAGCCCACGCTCACCGCACCGCGCGTGATGTTCGTATTCGTCCGCACGTCCTTCGCCACGTTGAAGGCGCGCTGGAAAAGTTTGTTCAAATGCTTCGCCGTCGCCCCGCTTTCGCTCGCCGCGGCGTAGGCTTTTTTCACCTGCCCGAGAATCTCCGTCTCGCCGAGCACCATCGACTCCAGCCCGCTGACCACGCGGAAAAGATGCCGCACCCCCGAGGCCGTCGCGTGCTCGAAAAACGCTCCGCTTTCCACCGCCGAAAAACGCGCCGCCACAAACTCCCGCACCGCCGCAAGGCCCGCCGGTGCTTGTTCCGCAGCCACATAGAACTCCACGCGGTTGCACGTTGAGACGATCACCGCCTCGCTCACGCCGGGCGCGTCCCGGAGTTGCGCCGCCGCCGCGCCGACCTCGCCATCCGGGATCGCGAATTTCTCGCGCAGCTCGACCGGCGCGGTGTGATGGCTGAGTCCGAGGCAGAGAATTTCCATCGGTCAGAGCGTCGCCTTTTCCGTGACAAACCGCAGCCCGCCGAGCGTCAGCAGCACGAGGCTGAACGCCGTCACCGACAGCCACGCCACGCGCCGCGGACTGATGCGATGCACGCGCCCCATTGCGGCGATGACGCCGTACAAAACCCACACGCCCACCGACCACGCCGTCAGCGGCGAATGCGTGAACATGCTCCCGAGTTTGAACCCCGTGCCGAGCCCGACCGTGAGCAACGCAAAGCCCGCGATGATGAGCCGCCCATTCGCCACCGCCAGATCGCGGATCGGCGGCAGGTGATAGAAAATCGAATGGATGTGATGCGTCTTCAATTGCCGCTCCTGCGCCAGATACATCACCCCCGCCACGCCCGCCAAAGCGAACGCGCCATAAGCCACGACCGAGATCGCCGCGTGCATTTCCAGCCAGCCATTTGGCGCAAGCTTGAGCTTCGAGGGCACGTCATCCACGAGCAGCAGCGCCCCGATTTGAAAAAAGAAAACGAGCGGCGAAGTGAACGCCCCGAGCAGCGAGAGGCGGTAGGCCGGGCCGATGAGCAGATAGAAAAGCACCATCGACCAGCTCAGGAAAACGAGCACCTCGAAGCGGTTCGTCAGCGGACAGCGCCCGAGCGTTTGGCCGCGATGCCAAAGAAACGCCGTCTGGCAGAGGAAGCCGGAGAGGATGGCGAAAAAATTCAGCCGCGAAGTCTTGTACACACGCGCCCCGAGGGCGTGCATGGTGTAGGCAAACCCGAAGAGGAAACAAAAAGTGGAAATGGCCAGCAGCAGACGGTCCATGCGGAAAGGGCGGGGAAAGTATCGGCTGGCCGGCGGTTTGGCAAACGCGGCGGGGCGGTCGGCTCTTATTCCTAATCTTAATCGGTGCCTGGAAGATCCAGCGCCCGCATGCACAACCTAACTCCGCTTCTTTCCGACCAAAGCAAGCCCGAGGCTTAGCCCGACATTAGCCGCGGGTAGCCGTTCATCGTCTCGATGAGATGTTCGCCGAGCGGCACGATGGGAAACTTCGACTTGGCGAAGCCGAGCAAGCCTTGCCGCGCGCGGCTCAAGTAATTGAAGCTCCACCGCTCCAATTCTTTCCACGGGAGCGCGAAGCACTTTCCAGCGGGCTTGTCTCCCAGCGGCGGCGGCGTGCCTAGCTCGCGATAAATGATGCCGGGCAATTTCGCCTCTTGTTCCGCGATGCGCGCGCGGGCGGCGGCGAT
>JANXSB010000488.1 GCA_025352865.1 Chthoniobacter sp.
TCCACCCTCCCGCAGACATTCCGAAAGCGGTGTCGCCGCTCGCGGACTCGCTTTGCCACCGCACTCCAAAACGCTGGCGCGGCGTGGCGAGTTTTACTCCCCGCGCACGACCACGAGGTCGCTGGGATGCAGGCTGCACCACACTTTTTCGCCTTTGTGAAACGTCTCCTGCGTGGCGCTTTCATTGGCGACGACGGCGGTGAGTTCCAGGCCGCCGACGGTCTTGAGTGAGAGCTCATCAATCGCGCCTTTGAAAAGTTCCTCATCCACCTCGGCCTCGAAGACATTGTCACCGACGGGCTTGGTTTTTTGCAGATGGATTTTCTCCGGGCGGATCGAGACGAGCAGGTTCGTCACGCCGGCGAGGCGGCTGTCGCTGGGCACGAGCACCGCCACATCCGAGGTCAGGCGCAGGCGGGTGAAGTGGCCTTCGTTCGCGACGACGCTCGCTTCGAGAATGTTCGCCTGGCCGATGAAATTCGCGACGAAAGTGGTCTGCGGCGCGTGGTAGATTTCGGTGGATTCGCCGAGCTGCTCGATGCGGCCTTTGTTCACCACGGCGATGCGGTCGCTCATCGTGAGCGCCTCCTCCTGGTCGTGCGTGACGAAGACGAAAGTGATGCCGAGTTTTTTTTGCAGCCGCTTCAGCTCGACCTGCATGGCGTGGCGCAGTTTGGCATCGAGCGCGGAGAGCGGTTCGTCGAGCAGCAGCACCTTGGGCTGGCAGACGATGGCCCGCGCGAGGGCCACGCGCTGGCGCTGCCCGCCGGAGAGCTGGCCGGGTTTGCGCGCCTCCATTCCACCGAGCGCCATGAGTTCCACGACGGCTTTCACGCGCTCGGCGATTTCCGGCTTCGCGACCTTCTGCATGCGCAGGCCAAAGCTGATGTTTTCCTCGACGGTGAGATGCGGAAAGAGTGCGTAGCTTTGAAAGACTTGGTTCACGTTGCGGCGGTACGGCGGCTGGTGCGTGACGTCCGCGCCGTCGAGCCAGACGGTGCCTTCGGTTGGCGTTTCAAAGCCGGAGATCATCCGCAGGATTGTGGTTTTGCCGCAGCCGCTCGGCCCGAGGAGGGTGAGAAACTCGCCCGCCTGAATGGTGAGATTGATGTCGGTGACGGCGGTGAAGCCGCCGAAGCGTTTCGTGACGTTGCGAAGTTCGACCATGAGGCGGGCGCACTGAAACAACCGCGTTGCAGCGCGGCAAGCGGGAAGCAGGCGTGTCCAAGATTTCCTTTGGCCGCGGGAGTGCGGTCTGTCTAAGTTTCCGGCCCCTGCCGCGATGGTGAAAATCTTCCGCCGTCGCCAGCACCACCACTCGCAGCCTCAGCCCGCACTTTTCCCATGATGAAACGCATCCTCACTACTGTTGCCTTTTCCCTCGCCGCCGGGCTCGCGCTGCACGCCGAAGCGCCCGCGAAAGTGGAGCTGAAAAAGGACGGACACATCGCCATCGTCGGCAATGCGCTCGCCGACCGGATGCTGCACGACGGGACGCTCGAAGCCTTCATCCACAAGGCGCATCCGCAGGATGACATCTCGATCCGCAATCTCGGTTTCGCGGCGGATGAAATCACCTCGCACATGCGCTCGGATGCGGTGCCGACGACGGACACATTTCTGGAGATGGCAAAGGCCGATGTGGTGCTGGCGTTCTGGGGGTTCAATGAGTCATTTAAGGGCTACGAGGGCTTGGAGAAATTCAAGGCGGACCTGGACAAGTACCTCAAGGACATGAAGGCGAAAAACTACAGCGGCAACGGCGCGCCGCAGCTCGTGCTTTTCTCGCCCATCGCGCAGGAGAAAATGCCCGACCCGAATTTTCCCGACCCGACGGCGAACAACACGAATCTGCAAAACTACGCGGCGGCGATGGCCGAGGTGGCGAAGACGAATGACGTGCAGTTTGTCGATCTCTTCACCGCGTCGCAGCAGCTCTACAAAAGCGCGAAGCAGCCGCTCACGCACAACGGCATCCACCTCACGGTCGCGGGCTATCAGGCGCTCGCGCCCGTCATTTACCAGGCCGTTTTTGCCGCTCAGCCGCCGGCTGCGGATGCTGTGCTGGAGAAGATTCGCGCGGCGGTGCAGGTGAAAAACGAAATGTGGCTGAGCCGCTATCGGACGGTGGATCAGTACAACATTTTCGGCGGACGCTCGACGATCGGCTACGTGTCCGGCAAAGACGCCGATGGCAAGGACGGCCCGAAGGTGGACAACCGCGCGGTGCTGTTCCCTGAGCTGAAAGTGCGCGACGTGATGACAGAGAATCGCGAGAAGCGCGTGTGGGCGCTGGCGAAAGGCGGCGACCTGAAGATCGACGACTCGAACGCGCCGGAGGTGCCGAAGATCAAGTCGAACAAGGCGGGCACGAATCCTGACGGCACGTACACTTTTCTCGACGCCGAGGAAGCGATCAAACACATGACCGTGCCGAAGGGTGTGAAGGTCGAGTTGGTGGCGAGCGAGAAGCAGTTTCCCGAGCTGGTGAGCCCCGTGCAGATGGCGTGGGACACGAGAGGCCGGCTGTGGATTTCTGCGTGGAAAAACTACCCGGAGCGCACGCCGTGGAGCAAGGAAGGCGACAAGCTGCTCGTCTTTGACATCGGCCCGAACGGCAAGGCGACGAAATGCACGACCTTCCTCGACGGGCTGAATTGCCCGACAGGTTTTCAGTTTTTCAAGGACGGCGTGCTCGTCATGGAGTCGCCGGATTTGTGGTTTGTGCGTGACACGAATGGCGACGGAAAAGGCGATGCGAAAGAGCGCATCCTCGACGGGCTCGACGCGGCGGATTCGCACCACGAAACGAACTCGATGGCGATCGAACCCGGCGGCGCGATCTATTTGAGCGACGGAATTTTTCACCGCACGCAGGTCGAGACGGCGTGGGGGCCGGTGCGGAATCAGAACGGCTGCATCTACCGTTGGGAGCCGCGCACGGGAAAATTCGAGCGCTACATCGCGCACGGTTTTGCGAATCCGCACGGGAAGGTTTTCGACTACTGGGGCAACGACATCATGACCGACGCGACCGGCAACGATAACTATTTCGGCCCGGCTTTCAGCGGACACACCGATGGAACGCATCCCGGCATGAACAAATTCTGGAACCGCCCTTCGCGCCCGTGCCCCGGCACAGCCTTTCTCTCGAGCCGCGCGTGGCCGGATGAATTCCGCGACAATTTTCTCAACTGCAACGTCATCAGCGTGCAGGGCATTTTTCGCGCGAAGGTGACGGAGGACGGCTCGGGGCTGAAAGGCGAGACGCTGGAAAATCTCATCTCGTCCGACGATCCGAATTTCCGCCCGTCGGGCATCAGCGTCGCGCCGGACGGCTCGCTCTATTTCATGGACTGGCACAAGCCGCTCATCGGCCACCTCCAGCATCATCTGCGCGACCCGAACCGCGAGATGGATCACGGCCGCATCTACCGTCTGACCTTCGAGGGAATGCCGCTGCTCAAGCCCGCGAAGATCGACGGCGAGCCGGTCGAGAAGCTGCTCGAACTTTTGAAAGAGCCGGAAAACAACGTGCGCGAGCGAGCGAAGATCGAGCTGGGCAAACACGACACCGCGCAGGTCATGGCGGCGCTGGACAAATGGCTCGCCAGTCTGAACAAGGGCGAGCCCGCCTACGAGCACCACGTCCTCGAAGGGCTGTGGGTGAAGCAGTATCACAACGTCGTCGATCCCACGCTGCTCCGGCGCGTGCTGCAATCGCCCGACCCCCGCGCCCGCGCGCAAGCCGCCCGCGTGCTTTGCTACTGGCGCGACCGCGTGTCGGAGGCGCTCGCGCTTTTCAAAACGGCCGCGGCCGACGAACACCCGCGCGTCCGTCTCGAAGCGGTGCGCGCCGCGAGTTTCTTTAATGGCAAGGACGTGCCGGCGGCCATCGACGTGGCCTACACCATCCTCAAGCACCCGACCGACTACTACCTCGACTACACGCTCAAGGAGACGCTCAAGCAGCTCAACACCCTGAGCAAGGAAACCGTCATGCCGAGCGATCCCGCGCTCGCCGCCGTGCTGCTCGAGAAAATGTCCGACGCCGACCTCGCGAAGGCTCCCTCCAGCGAGCCCGTGCTCATGGCCCGCCTCGATCGCAAGGGCAGCGACCCCGTGACGCGCGACAAGGCGCTCGGCGAACTCGCCGCGCTGCACAAAACCGACCGCGTGACCGAACTGCTCGCCGCCCTCCAGCGGCTCGACGCGAAGGGCGGGCCGGCCGCCGATGAACTCGGCAAGCTCCTCGGCGGCATGGACGCGAAAGCGCTCGCGCCCTCCCGCGCCGCAATCGTGATGCTCGCCACCAAAGCCGCGCAGGACGGCGTGCGCCGTGCCGCATGGACCGCTCTCACCGTGGCCGACGCGAACCCGCAGGCGACTTGGACCGCTGCGAGCCCCGACGCCGCGCGCGAGGCGCTGCTCGGCTCGCTGGCGAATCTCCCCGACCCGATGCTGCGCGCGAAATTCCAGCCCGTGCTCGTCGCCACGCTCGGCGATGCGAAGACGACTGCCGGTGTTCGTGGTGCCGCGCTCCGCGCCCTGCCGCTCATGGGCGCGGACAATGCGAAGGCGAACTTCCTCACGCTCGCCGCGCACATCCAGCGCGGACTCGAGCGCGGCCCGGCCACGCGCGCCATCACCCAGCTTCCGCACGATGCGTGGGACAAGACGCAGGCCGCGCCGCTCGCCGCGAGCATCCTCGCGTGGGCCAAAGGCGTGCCCGCCGACAAACGCATCGCGCAGGAGTTCATCGAGGCCGTGCAGTTTGGCACCGAGATGGCCGCCCTGCTCCCCGAGGCCGACGCCACGCGCATCCGCAAGGAACTCCGCAGTCTCGGCGTGAGCGTCTTCGTGGTGAAAACCGTCCGCGAGCAAATGCGCTACGACAACACCCACATCGTCACCGAGGCCGGCAAGCCGTTCGAGATCATCTTCGAAAACCTAGATGCGATGCCGCACAACCTCGTCATCGTGAAACCCGGCACGCGCCAGAAAATCGCCGAAGCCGTGCAGACCGCCAAGCCCGACAAACTCGACAAACAGGGCCGCGCCTACGTTCCCGAAAAGGACAGCGACGTCCTCGCTGCCACCAAACTCGTCGAACCGGGGCAGAAGGAGACGATCAAGATCACCGCGCCCCCCGAGCCCGGCGAATACGAGTACGTCTGCACCTTCCCCGGCCACTGGCAGATCATGTGGGGCAAACTCTCCGTCGTGAAAGACGCGGACGCCTCCGTGCCGGTGAAGTAGCGGCGGCGTTCCGCCTTCGCGAACTTTTCGAGCCGTCGCATCGGATCGTGGGCTCAATCAAAGTGGAGAGCCGCGGGAAGTTCGTCGTCGCAGAATGCGGCGACCAGCGTGCCAAAGGCACGCGCTACCCAGACCTCCGACGCGCTTTTTTCGACCGCGATCTTGCGCCTGCTTCGCGGCTCGCCATTCTCTCGCGTCCCATGTCCGGCTTCCGACTTTTCGACCTCAATCCCGAGCAGGAACGTGCGGTGCGCACGACCGAGGGGCCGCTGCTCATCCTCGCCGGCGCGGGCACGGGAAAGACCCGGGTCATCACGGCGCGCGTGGCGTTTCTCATCGCGCAGGGAGTCGATCCGTTGCACATCCTCGCGGTCACTTTTACGAACAAGGCGGCGACGGAAATGCGGGAGCGGCTGGCGAAACTGATCGCGCCGGAGCAGGCGAAGCTGGTGACGATGTCCACTTTTCACGCGTTGTGCATGCGGGTGCTGCGGCAGGACATCGGGTGGCTCGGATATAAGCGGAATTTTTCCATCTACGATGAGGGCGACCAGATGGGGCTGATCAAAAAGATCATCACACGCACGGCGGCGAAGGACGAAAAGCTGGACGCGCAGGTGGCGAAAAACCTCATCAGCAAAGCGAAGAACAACGGGTGGCGCGAGTCGTCGCCGGGCGATGAGCAGTCGCTGGCCGGGGCGGTTTTCGCGCGCTATCAGGCGGAGCTGAAGACACTGAACGCGGTGGATTTCGACGACCTGCTGCTGCTCACGGTGAAGCTGCTGGAGGAGCACGCCGACGTGCGGGAGCGGTGGCACCGGCGGTTCCGGTATTTGATGGTGGATGAGTTTCAGGACACGAACCGGCTGCAGCTCGATCTCGTGTCGCTGCTCGCGAAGCCGCTTGAAATCAGGAACGGCGAGCCGCCGAATGTCGCGGTGGTGGGCGATGACGACCAGTCGATCTACGGCTGGCGTGGGGCGGAGGTGAGCAACATTCTGGAGTTCGAGGCGCACTTTCCAAATCCCGTGGTGGTGAAGCTGGAGCAGAATTATCGCTCGACGAACGCGATCCTCGGCACGGCGAACGGGCTGATTAAGAACAACCCGCGGCGGCGTCCGAAGCAGCTCTGGAGCGCGCAGGAGGGCGGGTCGAAAGTGCGCATCCTCGGCATGAGCGATGACCGGCAGGAGGCGGAGTTCATCGCGACGGAAATCTCGCAGCGGCTCGTGAACGAGGGGCTGAAGCACGAGGATTTCGCGATCCTTTTCCGCATGAATGCGCAATCGCGGCGGCTCGAAACGAATCTGCGGCAGCTCAAGATTCCG
>JANXSB010000562.1 GCA_025352865.1 Chthoniobacter sp.
CCCCTCCAACGACACCCGCCCGCTGGCCGCGGCCGGAGTGCCGGAGAAGCGCCGCTACCGGCTGTGCTTCTGGGCCGGCGACCCGACGAATGTGTGGACGGATGTGGTGGAGGTGCTCTTCGGCGGGTAGGGAAAGCCCGCCCGCAAAGCCGGAAGCCCAACCTGAAACTACCAGGCACCAGCCGTTTTCAGCGCCCCCGCCCCTTCCGGCATTGCCGGCTGGAGGCGGTTGGCCCCCGCATTTTTCTTGGATTATTCCGAGACCGAGAAATAATTCTCACGAAACAGCGCTAGGCGTCGCTAGCCGCTCACAGGAAGCCAAGAATTTATGAATCGTTACAATCCCCTCCTCGCCTTGCTTGTTGGATTTGTTCTGGCCCTCGCACCAGACGCCAACAGCGACGATAGCAAACCACTCTCGGCGGAGATTGCTGTTCCAGTCTTCAATCTCAACCCAGCAATCTACGGATTTAAGTATCGCGATGTAACGCACTTCCAGTTGGAGCTGCCCCAGCCACCTCCGCCAATTGCCATTACTGGCGTGCGCCTCGATTTGCCCATTGGGCCGGTTCGTATTGATTACGGCCAACCCATACCAGCGGGGAGCACCGGACCCATACCGGCGGGGAGCACCGGAAGATTCAATCTCAACGGTGACTTTCCCGGCCCCGGCTACCGTGAACAGAGAGCAAGATTCCTCAACAAATGACCGCAACGCCTAACCATGCGCTGCAGCGAACCGCTCCGTGCGTCACGGCACCTGCTTCCGCCGCCGCCTTTCCGCCCACCATGCAGGTGCCGCGCCGCCCTCCGCGGTCGCTGAGCTTGGGGTCGTTAGGCGACTTCGCACATCTCCACCGAGCAATGAGCGTTTCAGAAGACATTCCGAGGCCGACGCCATCAACCAAGCTCCACGCTTTGAAGACCGCGAGTTCGAGAGTCGGTCGCGAGTCGGGCGGTTTGGCTTTCCGTAGCTTCGAGTCTCTCGAGCAGCCGGCGTTTCCAGAGTCTTGCATTCGAGAGCCGGTAGCGAGTTCGGCGGCATCTTTCTTCGGCGTCTATCGCGAGGTTCACACGTCTCCACGCTCCACGCGCAGCAGAGCCACGCGTCTCGACAGAGCGGCGGTTTGGCTCTTCTCTGCTTCATGCGCCCGGCGAGTCCCAGCTTCCAGAGATTCACCTTCGGGCGTCCATCGCGAGTCCGGGCGTTACTCCCGGAACTCTTATTTGGGCGTCTGTCCTCAATCCAATGAAGTCGCCTAACCATGCGCTGCAGCGAACCGCTACGGCTGTCACGGTCTGCGCTACAGACCCGCAGACCCGCCGGCGCAGACCGCGCCAGCCTCCGCGCTCGCTGAGCTTGGGGTCGTTAGGCGTTTCCTCGCGTCTCCTGTAACGAACGATGAACTGGTCACAACTCAGGAAGCAAATCCGACTGCTCATCTGTGACGAGCTTCGTAGCCGCGTGGACTTCCACAAGGCAGTCTATCGCAAGTCTTGGGAGTCCGTTTATGACCGCGCTTGGATTACGATAGATGGCGAGGAGGCGTTCGAGCTTTCCCACGGCGCGTGGAGCAACGTCTGGCGCGACGCCAAGCGCACTGTGGCGCGACAGCATCCCGAAGCCGACTGGCAGACCACGAGCGAGTTGGTTGCGACCGCCATCGCAGATTCCGGCGTTGAGCACACCGACTTCCTTAGCCAGTCACTCCACCGCTACCTCGAAGCACCGATTGCCGAGTCATTGCAGTCCACGAACCCCGTGATTCGTGCGTTCGCCATGATTGACCGCCGCACAGGCAAGCGCACATTGTCGCGCATCACGCTTTCACACGACGAGCATCCACTTATCCGAGCCTTCTATGAGCTACGAACCGGAAACGCCTAACCATGCGCTGCAGCGAACGGCTCCGCGTGTCACGGTAGCTGCTGACTCTGGTTTGGGCGTCTCCACTCCGAGCCACCTTTGTCCTACGTCCGCAGCCGTCATCTTCGCTCCACCTTCGCAGCTACCGCGCCACGCTCCGCCGTCGCTGAGCTTGGGGTCGTTAGGCGTTGCCGCACACGTTTCTTTATTTCGATTGTTCATATGATTCTGATTGAGGTTTCCGACAGCAAATACATCAACGCCGCGCAGGTGTGCAGCGTGCAGGTGAGCACCAACTCCA
>JANXSB010000601.1 GCA_025352865.1 Chthoniobacter sp.
GGATGAACTGGTCATACGGCTTGTCCGCATTGAACGCCGCGATGACATAATCCCGATACCGCCACGCTTCGGGAAACGTGTAGTTGCGCTCCTTCCCGGTCGATTCCGCGTAGCGCGCCACGTCCAGCCAGTGCCGTCCCCAGCGCTCGCCGAACTGCGGCGAAGCCAGCAGCCGGTCCACGACTTTCGCGTAGGCGTTGGGTGCGGTGTCCTTGAAAAAGGCGTCCATCTCCTCCGGCGTCGGGGGCAGGCCGACGAGGTCGAAATAAACGCGACGGACGAGGTTGCGCCGGTCGGCATCGGCCACGGGTTTCAGCCCCTTCGCCTCAAGTCCCGCGAGGATGAAGCGGTCAATATCCGTGCGCGGCCACTGCTTGTCCGTCACCGCCGGAGCAGGCGCAGCGACCGGCGCTTTGAACGCCCAAAACTCCCGCGCCTTCGTGAAGTCGATTTCCTTTTTCGCCACGACCGCCGCGGCGTCGCGCGGATCGGGCGCACCCATCTTTACCCACGTCTCGAAATCCGCGATGACCTTGTCCGGCAGCTTGCCGCCGCTCTTTTCCGGCGGCATCGCCGTGTCCTTGTCCGTGGAGTGCAGCGCCTTGAGGATCAAGCTCTCATCAGGGTTTCCGGGCACCACCGCGTGGCCGGTGTCGCCGCCCTGGCGGATGCCGTCGCGCGTGTCGAGCAGCAGCCCGCCTTTCACTTTGTCGGCCTCGGCGGAGTGGCATTTGTAGCACTTCGCAGCGAGCACCGGTCGGATGTTCTTTTCAAAAAACTCGAGCTGCGCGGCGTCGGGTTTGGACGCGGGTGCGGGCGCTTTCACCGCAGCGAAGGAAGACGCGGAAGCGAGGGCGAGCGCGGCGAAGGGGAACAGTCTGCGGGTGGAGAAACGCATGTCTGATGAGATAACAGCGATGGGGCGGATGATTGGGACAAAAGAGTAGCGCAAGCCTCCGGCTTGCACGCAAGCCCGAGGCTTGCGCTACATTCCTTCCATGCCGCTGCCGCCGCTCATCCTCGCCTCTGCCTCGCCGCGCCGCCGGGCGCTTTTGCGCGAGCATGGTTACGTGTTTTCCATTGAGCCGGCAGACGTGACGGAGAGCGCGCCGGAGCATCTCACGCCGGGCGAGATCACGCTGCGCAATGCGCGGGCGAAGGCGCAGGCGGTGGCGCGGAAACATCCCCGGGCGCTGGTGCTCGGGGTCGATACGGAGGTGGTTTTTGCGGGCGAGGTTTTCGGAAAACCAGCGGACCTGGACGCCGCGCTGGCGATGGTGAAGCGGCTGACGGGACGGATGCACGAAGTCCACACCGGCGTCTGGCTGTGCCATGCGGCTACGCGATGGGAGCGCGGCTTCGTCGAGATTTCGCGCGTCCATTTTCGCCACCTCACTGACGCGCAAATCCGCGCCTACCACGCGCGCATCGGGCCGCTGGACAAGGCGGGCGCTTACGCAGCGCAGGAGGACGGAGGCGAGCTGATCGAGCGCGTGGAGGGCTCGTTCACGAATGTCATCGGTCTGCCGATGGAGGCGCTGGCGGCGTCGCTGACGGAATTTTGAATTTCAGATTTCAGATTTCAGATCGCAGATTGGATGGGCAAGCGCGTCGCCTTTCTCCAATCTGAAATCTGAAATGCTTATCCATTCCCTCGAACTCCCCGGCATCCGCAAAATCGCCAGCGGCAAGGTGCGCGAAATCTTTGACCTCGGAGAGCATCTGCTCCTCGTGGCGACGGATCGCATCAGCGCCTTCGACTGCATCCTGCCGAATCCCATTCCCGACAAAGGCGCGGTGCTCACGTCCATCTCCGCATTTTGGTTCGCGCATTTTCACTCGGTGGAAAATCACGTCGTCGCGACTGACGTGCAGGATTTCCCCGCGGCTCTGAAACCCTTTGCCGCACAGCTTTCCCGGCGCGCGATGGTCGTGCTGAAGGCGAAGCCGCTGCCGGTGGAGTGCGTGGTGCGCGGGTATCTCGCGGGCTCGGGGTGGAAGGAATATCAGGCGTCGCGGAGTATCTGCGGGATCGCGCTGCCGGGCGGATTGCGGCAGGCGGAGCAGTTGCCGGAAACGCTGTTCACGCCCTCGACGAAAGCGGAGAGCGGGCACGACATGAACATCGACTGGGCCGAATGCTGCCGCCTGCTCGGCGAAGGCGTGGCCGAGCAGGTGCGCGAGCTGAGCCTGCATTTGTACGAGGAAGGCCGCGCGTATGCGGCGGGGCGGGGGATTATCGTGGCGGATACGAAGTTCGAATTCGGCCTGCTCGATGGGCGCGTGATCCTCATCGACGAATGCCTCACGCCCGACAGCTCGCGCTTCTGGCCCGCCGACCAGCACGCGCTCGGCATCAGCCCGCCGAGCTTCGACAAGCAGTTCGTCCGCGACTACCTCGAAACGTTGGCGTGGGACAAAACCCCGCCCGCGCCGTCATTGCCGGACGAAGTCATCGCGCGGACGAGCGAGAAATACCGCGACGCCTATGCACGGCTGACGGGGCACGCGCTGGCGGTTTGAACGGATGCTTGCGCCGCCGCGCTTGTCGCCGTTATTGCGAACTCTTTCCCCGTTATGAACCGCCGCTCCTTTCTCTCCCGCTCGGGTCTCGTTGCCGCCGCCGCCTCCGGTTTTGCCGCGCCGCATCTCGCGCGCTCGGCAGACGCGCTGCTGACCGCGCCGGGGCAGAAGCCGAAGCGCATCATTCATCTCGTGAGCGACGGGATGAGCCTGGGCACGCTGACGTGCGCGAATCTTTTCTCCGAGCAGTCGCGCAAACGCCCGCTGGTGTGGATGCAAACGCTGAACGCGCCCGCGACGCATCAGGCGCTGATGAATACGCGATCGCTGAACTCGATGGTGACGGATAGCTCGGCGGCGTCGTCGGCATGGGGGAGCGGGTCGCGCGTGGTCAATGGCGCGGTGAATGTGCTGCCGGACGGCAGACTGCTCACGCCGCTGTATGCGCTCTTTGCGGACAAAGGGTGGGCGACCGGGCTGGTGACGACGGCGGAGATCACGCACGCTACGCCGGCGGGTTTTGCCGTGGCGATCAAGTCGCGCGGGGATTCGCAGGGCATCGCCGCGCTGTATCTCGCGCAGAAAGTGGACGTGCTGCTCGGCGGCGGACGCCCGTTTTTTTCGCCGAATGCGCGGAAGGACAAACGCGACCTGCGCGCGGATTTCGCGGCGGCGGGCTACACCGTGGTGCTGAGCGCGGCGGAGTTGGAAAAGGCTCCGCTGGACACGAAGCTGCTCGGCACTTTCGCCGACGGGCATCTGCCCTACACGATCGACCATCGCGCCGATCCGAAGCTCATCGCGAGCACGCCCACGCTCGTGCAGATGACGCGCGCGGCGCTGGCGCGGCTGGAGCGGAAGGAGCATTTCATTTTGCAAGTCGAAGGCGCGCGCGTGGATCACGCGGCGCACAACTCGGACGCGGCGGCGGCGATTCACGATCAGATCGCGCTCGATGAGGCGCTCGAGGCGTGCCTCGATTTTCAGCGGCGTCACCCGGACACGCTCGTGGTTATCACGACCGATCACGCGAACTCGAACCTCGGCCTCAATGGCATGGGCGGCGGCTACCGCAACAGCTCGCAGCGTTTCGCCACGCTTGGCGAGGTGAAGATGTCCTTTCCCGAAATCCTCAAGCGGATCGAAAAGGTGGCGCAGAAAATCAAAGTCCCCGCCTATCCCAACGACGCCGAGGACAAACTCGATGTGCCCGACCCGATGGCGAAGATCGATCCCGCTGGAAAGACCGAGGGCGAAGCGCCGAAGCCGGACGACGACAAAACAAAATTCACCGCCGCCGTGCAGCTCTCCGGCGCGCTCGCGGTGGAGCCAAAGGCGGTCATCGACATCATCGCCGACGCCACCGGCTACCGCATGTCCGAACGCCGCGCGGCCCTTTTCGCCAAAGTGCTCGCGGGCGATTACCCCGCGCTCTACGACCAGATGAATTCGCCCGTGACCCAGCTCGGCCAGCTCCTCGCCAACCGCCTCGGCGTCGGCTGGACGGGCAACACGCACTGCTCGGATTACGTGACGCTCTGCGCGACCGGCCCCGGCGCGGAAGTCTTCCGCGGCCTCGTGCAAAACACCGACGTGTATTTCCACTACACGCAGTTCGCCGGCATCGATTTCAAAAACCCGACCGCGCCGCTCATCGCCGGCGCCGGGCCGGAGGCGGGCGAGGTGGAAAACCACGCGGCCTACGCGCTGGCGTAGGTTTTACCGCGCATGATTTCGCCCTCCACAGACGGGCGGATGCGGTTAGCATGGCCGGAGTATGACTGAATCGATCACCGTCCGCTGCCCTTCATGCCGCGATGAGTTTCCCATGAGCGAAGCCGTCCTCGGCAGTGTCCGCGACGGCCTCGCCAAGGAACTGCGAGCCGAAGTCGAGCGGCGCGAAAAGACGCTCGCAGAAAGCCAGAAGGCGCTCAGCGAGCAGCGGAACGCACTGGAGAGAAAGACCGCGGAACAGCAGGAGCAGGTGGAGTCGCAGGTGAAGCAGCAGCTCGCGCGGGCGACGGAGGAGATCAAAGCCAAAGCCGTGCAACAGGCCACCGAGGCGCAGGAACTGGCGGTGAAGGACCTGCGCGCGGAGCTTGCGGACAAAGCGGGTGCTTTGCGCAAAGCGCAGGAGCAGGAACTCGAACTGCGCAGGGAAAAGCGCCTGCTCGTAGAAGCGAAGGAGGCGCTGAAGCTGGAGGTGCAGCGGACTCTCGACGAGGAGCGCGGGAAGCTGAAAGAGCAACTCCGCGCCGCGTCGGACGAGGAGAACCGGCTGAAGATCGCGGAAAAGGAAAAGGTGATCAGCGACCTGATGCTCAAGCTGGACGAGGCGCAGCGGAAGGCGGCGCAGGGCTCGCAGCAGACCCAGGGCGAGGTGCTCGAACTCGATTTCGAACAGCAGCTTCGGCGGACTTTTCCGATCGATGCCATCAACGAAATCTCGAAAGGCGTGCGTGGTGCGGATGTCCTCCAGGAAGTGCGCAGCAATCTCGGACGCCCGTGCGGCCTGATCCTCTACGAGCTCAAGCGCACCCAGAACTGGAGCGATGGCTGGGTCGCCAAGCTGAAGGAAGACATGCGCAACGCGAAGGTGGAGATCGGCGTCATCGTCACTGAGGTGCTCCCGAAAGGCGTCGCGCGTTTCGGTCAGCAGGATGGCATCTTCGTCTGCGACCTCGCCTCCGCCATCCCGCTGGCGCACACCCTGCGGCGCATGGTCCAGGAACTGGCCATCGCCCGCGGGCATCAGGAGGGCGCGCAGGAGAAAATGCAGCTCCTCTACACCTATCTTACCGGGGTCGAATTCCGCCAGCGCGTCAGCGCGGTCATCGAGGCCTTCGCCATGATGCGCGCGGACTTGGAAAAGGAGCGGCGCGGCATGACCCGTTCGTGGGCCAAGCGCGAGAAGCACATCAATGCCGTCGTGGAAAACATGGCCGGCATGATCGGCGACGTGCAGGCGATCTCCGGCAACGCCTTGCAGGACATCCCCGCGCTCGAACTGGACTCCGACGAGGAGGCGGAGGAGGAAGCGCCATAGGGCGCTCCACTCATCAGGATTGTGAAAGGGCGCGAGTGCTTAAACCCGGCTGCTGTGTCTTCTGAAAATAGCCCAGCACTTTAGTGCTGGGTCACCCAGGCAAGAGGGAAAGTCCCGCAGGGACGGAAGAACCGTTCTGCCGTCCCTGCGGGACTGGCGCTGTTTTTCCATCGTTACCCAGCACTGAAGTGCTGGGCTATTTTCAGGGTTGCCGGTTTTCGCAGGCATCCATTCTCGTGCCCAAGCTCCAGCTTGGGCACGCACTTGTCCCCAAGCTCCGCTTCGTCGGCGTGGATAGATTGCGGGTGCTCATTCCGGTGCGGGCGCGGGGAAGCAGAGCTTCCAAGACAAGTGTGTGACCAAGCTGGAGCTTGGTCACGAGATGTTAAGTTGTGAGCAGCCTTTTCAACGTCTCAAGAGCGACGATGACTATAACTTGGATAAGCTGATTCGATGGCGCATCTACTCTATTGCTGTTGGTGGACACTAATCCGAACCTGCGAACCCTATTGCGCCGAGAGCAACCCATGCGACGTAACATCTCGAATAGCTCGTGCGGCCTGCAACGCTGTTGCATAGTCTGCAATCGGAGTTTGCTTCACCCACCAAGCATCAAGAGCCCTTCGCGGCTTTCCTCCTCGGACGTCTAAAAATTCGAGTAACTCAACCTCCTCCTGCCACAGATTCCTGATTTTCGCCGAGCGCTTCAACCCGACAGGAACCTTGATCTCCTTATCAAGCTCTGCAAGACCGAGCGCTGGCGGGCGAGGAAGACGAGGGCAAGGACTGATGCTTCACCGCGCCTTTACCCTAAAACCTCCAAAGGTTCCGCCGCAGAATGACGGCGGTTTTTTCTAACTCCCCCCGCCCGCCGCTACTTCAATCGCTCGGGATTCAAGGCCTGGAGCGCCTTCGACACGAACCGCCCGTTTTCGCGGATCACTTTTCCATCGAAGGAAATCGTCCCGCCGCCATAGTCCTCGCGCTGGATGTTCACGAGGTCCCAGTGGACC
>JANXSB010000612.1 GCA_025352865.1 Chthoniobacter sp.
CGACTACCAGAACCTTTTGTGGATCAGCTTCTTCAAGGAGCGCGTGCAGACCACCGCCGGGCTCGTGGAGAAAAAACTCATCAACGAAACCGAGCGCCGCCAGCTCGACCGCGCCTACGATTTTCTCCTCCGCATCCGCACCGAGCTGCACTACCTGAACAAGCGCTCGACCGATGTCATCATCATGAGCCAGCAGGTGCAGATCGACAACAAGCTGAACTATCCGCAGAAGAATATCCTGCGCCGCAGCGAGGCCTTCATGCGCGACTATTTCCAAAACGCGCGCAGCATTTACGCCATCACCGAGCTGCTCGCCGAGCGGCTCTCCATCAGCCCTGCGCCGGAGGTCAAGCGCCGCGGCCTGCTCCGCTTTCTGCGCAAACCGAAAACGCTCGCGCCCGCGTCCTTCGACGGCTTCTTCAGCCGCGACGGGCGGCTTTTTGCCGAGTCACCGACGATCTTCAACCAGGATCCCGCGCGGCTGATGCGGCTCTTCCAGCACCTCCAGCAGCGCGGCCTCGTGCTCAGCGCCGAGCTCGCCCAGCTCATCCGCCGCCGCCTGCATCTCGTCGATCGCACTTTTCAGTACTCGAAAGCCGCACGCGAAACCTTCCTCGCCATCTGCTCCCGCAAAGGCGAGGTCGGCCGCATCCTGCGCGCCATGCACAAGGTCGATTTTCTCGGGCGCTACATCCCCGAATTCGGACAGCTCACGTGCCTCGTGCAGCACGAGTTTTTCCACCGCTACACCGCCGACGAGCACACCCTCGTCTGCATCGAAAAGCTCGACGAGCTGATGGATCCCGCCACACCGAAAATCGAGGATTACGAGTACCGGAAACTTTTTCAAAAGCTCGAAGACCCCGGCGTGCTCTACCTCGCGCTCCTGCTCCACGACACGGGCAAGGCGTCCAACGCCAAACAGCACGCGGAGGCCAGCGCGCTCTTCGCACAAAAAGTCTCGCGCCGTCTCCAGCTCACTCCCGAGCAGCGCAAATCGCTCGTCCTGCTCGTGGACAACCACATCGTCCTCTCGATGACCGCGCAACGCCGGAACCTCGACGATCCCGCGACCACCGCCGAATTCGCCGGGGTCATTCGCAGCCAGGGAAATCTCGACGCGCTCATGCTCCTCACGCTCGTGGACGGACGGGGCACCGGCGACGAGCATTGGTCCGACTGGAAGGAGGGCCTCGTCTGGCAGCTCTACCGCAACACCTCGCTCTACCTCGCCGACGGTGAAGCCTTTTACCGCCAGCGCGCCATCGAGCGCGAGGCGCTGCGCGGCGCGGTCGGGAAAAAAATCCCCGCGGAGCTTCGCGATGAAACCGGCGCGCATTTCGAGGCCATGCCCGAGCGCTATTTCCAGACCTACGGCCCCGCCGAAATCGTCGAGCACATCCGGCTTTTCCACAGCTTCCTCGAAGCCCGCGACCGCGACGATACCCTCGCCCTCGCGCCCGCCGTGAAGTGGGTCGCACATCCCGACCGCGGGCACAGCGAATTCTGGTTCTGCGGCTGGGACCGCCAGGGCCTGCTCGCGCGCATCGCCGGCTGCCTCTCCGCAGCGCAGCTCAATATTCTGAGCGCCGATGTCTTCACCCGCAGCGACTCGCTCGTGCTCGACATCTTCCGCGTGTGCAACACCAAGTTTGAAGCCGTGACCGACGAGAAGGACATGGCCATCGTCGAAAAACGGCTCCGCCAATCCATCGACGCGGAGCATTTCGACCTCGCCGCACTGCTCGCCAAGGCGAAGAAAAGCCGAGGCTTTCATCTCGCGCAGGAGATCGACTTTTCCACGCGCATCATCATCGAAAACGACGCGCACGCCGTCTATACGCTCGTCGAGATGCAGACGCCCGACCGACTCGGCCTGCTCTCCAGCCTGCTCCAGGCCTTCAGCGAGAGCGGTGTGCAGATCGCCCTCTCGCGCATCGCCACGGAAAAGGGCGCGGCCATCGACGCCTTCTACGTCACCGACATGCAGGGCCACAAACTCCGCGACGCCGAGACCATCGCCCGCCTGCAACGCGCGCTCCAGGCCGCCTCGCAAGCGCCGCCCGCCGCGTAGATGAGCCGCCGCGTCAGACGAACGCGTTCACCAAAAGAATGAAGACGATGGACGTGCAGGCGATGCCCGTCTCCACGACCGTCCACGTCTTGAGCGTCTGCTCGATCGAGAGGCCGAGGTATTCTTTCACAAACCAAAATCCGCTGTCATTGACGTGCGAGAGGATGAGCGAGCCGGAGCCCATCGCGAGGATGAGCAGCTCTTTGTTCACGCCGGGATTGCTGGCGATGATCGGAGCCATGAGCGTGGCCGCCGTCTGGACGGAAACGGTCGAGCTGCCGATGCTGATGCGCAGCAGGCCCGCGATGATCCAGCCGAGCAGCAGCGGGGAAATGGGCAGCGTTTTTCCCCAGCCACCGATGGCCGCGCCGACGCCGGAACCATTGAGCACCATGCTGAAACCGCCGCCCGCGCCGATGAGCAACAGCAGCCCGGCGACAGGCGCGAAACACGAGTCGCTGAATTTCAAAATCTGCGCGCGCGTGAGTCCGCACCCGACGCCAAATGTATAAAACGAAACGAGCACGGCGATGAGCATCGCGACCGTGGGTGCGCCGAGGAATTCCGCCCACGGTCGCACGGGGCTTTCCGGCGGAAGAAAAACTTTCGCCACGGTGCCAAGGATCATCAGCAGCGCCGGCAGGAGCATGGTGAAAATGCTGACGCCAAAACCCGGCGCGCGTGGCGCGGCGGGACGGCCGACCATTTCCGCGAGCAGCCCGCGCATTTCCGTCGGCACGCGCGGCGCGACCCAGCGCGCGAGGAGCGGGCCTGTGATGAGCGCGGTGGGCGCGCCGACGAGCAGCGAGTAGAGAATGGTCTTGCCCGTGTCGGCGTGAATGATGGCGATCGCGGCGAGCGGGCCAGGGTGCGGCGGGATGAGCCCGTGCGCGGTGGAAAGCCCCGCCGCCAGCGGCAGCGCGAGCCGCAGGATGGGCGTGCCCGTTTGCCGCGCGAGCATGAAGGCGATGGGGCCGAGGAGGACGATGCCGACGTTGAAAAAAATCGAAATGCCGATGACGAAGGCGACGATCATGATCGCGTAATCGAGCCGCGCAGGGCCGAGCCAGCGGACCATGGTGAGCGCGATGACTTCCGCCGCGCCGGACTCGGAGAGGAGTTTCCCGAGGATGGTGCCGAGGCCGATGATCATGGCGAGCCCGCCGAGGGTTTTCGCCACGCCGCCCTCGAAGCTGGTGACAATGTCGCCGAGCGGCATGCCGCTGCCGAGCCCGACGAAAAGCGCGGCAATGACGATGGCGACGACGGCATTGCATTTGAACCGCGCGATGAGCAGGACGAGCCCGACGATGGCGCACCCGGCGAGCGCGAGCAGGCCATTGGGCGGGAGGACGGCGAGGGTGGGGGACATGACGCCGCCGGTGATAGCGGGCGGGCTGTCTTAGCGTCGAAACATTTCCAGCGCGGCGTCGCGCTCGCGGTGGTGATCGACGATGGGGAGCGGGTAGCCTTTGGCGAGCGCGAGGCCGGGCGTGGGTGGCGCGCAGAGTTTCGGCGCGGGCACGTCGCGCAGCTCGGGCACCCACTTTTTGATGTAGTCGCCGTCGGGATCGAAGCGCTTCGTTTGCGACCACGGATTTTGGATGCGGAAATACGGCGCGGCATCCGTGCCGGTGCTGGCGCTCCACTGCCAGCCGCCGTTGTTGCTGGCGATCTCGCCATCCACGAGGCGGCGCATGAACCAGCTCTCGCCGTGCATCCACCAGACGTGCAGGTCTTTGGTCAGAAACATCGCGGTGATCATGCGCACGCGGTTGTGCATGTAGCCGGTGGCGCGCAGCTCGCGCATGCCGGCATCCACGATGGGGAAGCCCGTCTCGCCTGCGCACCAGCGTTGGAAAGCTTCGCCGCCCGGCTGCCGCTCGGGCCGCCAGTGGTCGCGCCATTTCAGGTCGCGGTATTGCTCCTGCCATTCGTGATCGAGCACGCCGGGCCAATGCCAGAGCACCTGCATGTAAAACTCGCGCCAGATGAGTTCGTTCACGTAGGTGCCGATGCTGCGCGCGTGCCGCGGCTCGGCGCGGGCGAGCGCGGCGCACTTTGCATAGATCTCGCGGATCGAGAGGGTGCCGTGGCGGAGGTCTTGCGAAAGGCGCGAGTTGGCTCCGCCCAGCGGGATGTTGCGCGTTGCACCATATTCAGAAATCGGTCCGTCGAGAAAATGCCCGAGGCGTTTGCGGGCGGCGGCTTCACCGGGTTCGATGATCTGGGCATCGCTCGCCAAGCCCCATGTTTCCAGGGTTGGCAGCGGTTCGCTGGAAATGTGCGGCGGTGTGGAGAGTCGTCCGATGACGCGTGTGGGTGCGGATTTGTCGAGCTTCAGCCACGCTTTGGAATAAGGCGTGAAGACGCGAAACGGAGTGCCGCCAGCGGTCAGCACTTCGTCGCGCTCGTGCAGCGCGACATCCTTGTGCGCCTGCACTTTCACGCCGATGCGCGCGGCCATTTCGGCGATGCGCGCTTCCATCGCGCGACCGAACGGATCGGGGTCGCGGTTGAAATAAATCGCGTCCGCGCCGGTTTCGCGCGCGAGTTTTTCCAGCACGTCATCCGCGCGCCCGTGGCGGACGATCAAGCGTCCGTCTTTGGCCTCGACGTTCTTCGCGAGCGAGGCGAGGGAGCCGCAGAGAAATTCTTGCCGCGGGGCTCCGCACCACGCGTGCTCCGCCTGCCATGCGCTCACGATATAGACCGGGACGACGTGGTCATGCGCGGCGACGGCGGCGGCGAGAGCGGTATTGTCGGTGAGGCGGAGGTCGCGGCGGAACCAGTGGAGGGCGGTGGACATTCAATGCAATACGCGCCGCGCGCGCAGATCGGCGCGGATAAATACGGGCTAAGGTGCCGGCTTTTTCGGAGGCTCCGTGACGAGTTGGTCGAGAACCCTGACCGGCGTGCCGATGGGCGCGTTTTCAAAAAAGTGCTCCGCCATAAAACGCGGCAGCCGCACGCAGCCATGCGATGCGGGATGGCCCGGCAAGTGGCCCGCGTGCATGCCCGCACCGTCGTGGAAGCGCAGGAAGAACGGCATTTTCGCGCCTTGAAAACTCGCGCCTTCGGGCGGCTTTTCCTTGGTGATGTCCACGTTGGTTTTCACCACCACGCCGGTCACGTCCACGAATTCGCCGTAGAGATTCGAGACGTGATTCTTGTCGCGCTGAATGACTTTGAAATCGCCGGTCGGCGTCTCGAAACCTTTCTTGCCGCTGGAAATCACGGCCTGTCCCACCTCCGTTTTCCCTTTGAAAAAATGCGCCCGCTGTTCGCCGAGACTGATGGTGATGGATGGCTCGCCGGTCACTCCCTCGGCGGTCCAATACGACTGCTTTCGCGGTGGCTCGGGCGCCGGTGGCTTGGGCGGCGGAGGTGGCTTAGTGGCGCAGCCGGCGACGAAAAGGAACACGGCGAAGAGGCCGATGCGTGTGAAAATCTGTGAGCGAGACATGGCGAGGCGCGGAGTATTAGTCGCCGTTTTGCCAGTTGCCTAGCCGCGAATGCCAAGGCCTGCGGGCCGATGGCTCAGTAGATAAATGGCTCCGGCAGCTTGAAGGCGTCTTTGATCAAATTGAACTTCGGCCCGGATTCGTCGAAGACGATTTCCACGATGTCGAAACGGAAGATGATGTCGGGATTGTCGAGCAGGCGCAGCCAGGCCAGCGCGCCGCGGGCGATGAGCTTCTGTTTGTCACGCGTGACCGCTTCGCCGGGCGCACCGTAGCCGAGACCGCGGCGCGTTTTCACCTCGACGAAAACGAGGGCACCGCTGGATTTGTCGCGGCAGACGAGATCGACTTCACCGCCGTGCGGCGCGCGAAAGTTCCGATAGAGAATCTTGAACCGCTGTCGGCGGAGAAAGCCTTGCGCGAGGCGCTCGCCTTCGCGGCCCAGCCAGTGCGCTTCGTTTTCACCCGGCTCAGGCGAGCGGGAGAAGCGCCTGCTGAACGGGAGAAAAAGATTTGCGATGGATCGCGCAAGGCCCATGGGCGCGCAGCTTAGCAAGATGCAGCGCGGTGCCATAGCCTTTGTGCTGGGCAAATCCGTAGGCCGGATAGCGCGCTTCCATTTCGACCATGAGGCGGTCGCGCGTGACCTTCGCGATCACGCTCGCCGCAGCGATGGAAAAGCTGAGTCCGTCGCCGCCGACGAGTGCCGTCTGCGGGACGGGGAAGGGGAGCACAGGCAGGCCGTCGATCAAGGCGTGGTCAGGCGCGAAGAGCAGCGCGGCGAAAGCGCGGCGCATGGCTTCGTGCGTGGCGTTGAGGATATTCAGCCGATCGATTTCCTCGGGCTCGACGACCGCAAAAGCCCAGGCGATTTCGCTGTGGCCGGTGATCTCGGCGTAAAGCCGTTCGCGGGTTCGCTCGGTGAGTTTTTTCGAGTCGTCGAGTTCGCGGTGGCGATAACGCGGGGGGAGCACAACTGCTGCCGCAACGACCGGCCCGGCAAGCGGCCCGCGTCCCGCTTCATCAATTCCGGCAACGCGCACCCAGCCCTGCCGGCGCAAGGCGCGTTCGTGTTTGAGGCTGCAACTCATCGCCGGCGAGGACGGCGGAAAAACTGCGGGCCTAAGCCTTGGCCGCCACCTTCTCGCGAACCGCCATAGCGCTCTTGCCCTTGCGATTGCGGAGGTAGGTCAGCTTTGCGCGGCGCGCGGTGCCGGCTGTTTCCACTTCCACCTTGGAGATGCGCGGGGAGTGCAGCGGGAAAACGCGCTCGACACCCTCGCCATAGCTGATGCGCCGCACCGTGAAGGTCGCGCTCAGGAGCGTGCCTTTGCGGGCGATGACGATGCCCGTGAAAATCTGCACGCGCTCCTTCTCGCCTTCCTTCACGATCGTATGCACCCGGACGCTGTCGCCCACGTTGAACGCCGTGACGTCCTTCTTCATTTGTTCCTGGTTGATCTTGGCGATGATGGACATGGCGATGGGCTCCGGTGTGAGTAGGTAGGTGTGGAAAGGGGTGGGACTAATAGCTTGATTCACTGCACCGCAACCAGAATTTCACCGCTTTCATGGACGACATTATCGACCTCCACAGTGACAGTTTTTTCATGGCCGAAGCCCTCCGCCAAGCCCGCCGCGCGTGGGAGTGCGAGGAGGTGCCGGTCGGGGCCGTGATCGTGCATCAGGGCCAGATCATCGCCCGCGCCTTCAACCAGGTGGAGACGCTGAAAGACGCCACCGCGCACGCCGAGATGCTCGCCATCACCCAGGCCGAAAGCGTCATCGGCGACTGGCGGCTGAACGAATGCACGCTCTACGTGACCAAGGAACCGTGCGCCATGTGCGCCGGCGCGCTCGTGCATGTGCGCATGCAGCGCGTGGTCTTCGGCTGCCCTTCGGCAAAAGACGGCGCGGGCGGCAGCGTGCTGAACCTGCTCCAGCATCCGCAGCTCAATCACCGCTGCGAAGTGACCAGCGGCGTGCGTCA
>JANXSB010000633.1 GCA_025352865.1 Chthoniobacter sp.
CCCTCGCCCTTTCGCTCCTCAGCGCCGTCTCCGCCCATGCGGACGTCTCCGCTGCGCAGGTCGAGGCGGAGTTGAATCTCGCGCGCACCGCGCCGCAGCAGTACGCGCAAATCGTGGCCAGCCGCGCGCTCGGACACCGGCATATCGAGGGCGACCGCGTGGTGGAGGAGGCGGTTCGCTTTTTGGAAAAGGCCCGCTCGCTCCCGCCGCTCACGCGCTCCGAAGGGCTGTGCGCGAGCGCGCTGAGCCATGTGCTCGATGCCGGTCCGTCGGGCGGTCGCGGGCACACGGGCAGCGACGGGAGCACACCGTGGAAACGGATGGCGCGCTTTGGCCGGTGGAGCGGTCATGCGGCGGAAAACATTTCGTACGGCGAGCGCGACGCGCGCGGCGTGGTGGTGTCGCTGATCCTCGATGACGGCGTGCGCGACCGCGGGCACCGGCAGAATATTTTCAGCCGCGACCTGCTCCGCGTCGGCATCGCCTGCGGGTCGCACGCGGCCTGGGGGACGATGTGCGTGATGGATTTCGCGGAGGCGTTTGCCGAGGCCGACGCGAAGGTCGCGGCAAAGTAGCCGCGACAAGGATTTCCCTTCCCATGCCACGCGCGGTTCGTGTTCTATCTGCGCCCGATGCCCAAGCCCAAAACACGCGCGAAGTCCGCGAAATCCCCGAAGCCAAAATACCGGCGCATCGTCCTCAAACTCAGCGGCGAAGCGCTCAAGGCGCGGGGCAGTGCGGACAATATCTCGCCGGAAATCGTCCAGCAGGTCTGCTCGCAGATCAAAGCCGTGCATGATCTCGGCGTGCAGGTCGCGGTGGTCATCGGCGGCGGCAATATCTGGCGCGGGCTGAGCGCCAGCCACCGCGGGATGGAGCGCACCACCGCGGATTACATGGGTATGCTCGCCACGGTCATCAACGGCCTCGCCCTGCAAAGCGCGCTCGAACAAATGGGCCTGCCGACGCGCGTGCAGACGGCGATCCCGATGGACAACGTCGCCGAAAAATTCATCCGCCGCCGCGCCGTCGATCAGCTCGAGGACGGCAAAATCGTCATTTTCGTCGCGGGCACGGGCAACCCGTTTTTTTCCACCGACACGACCGCCGCCCTGCGCGCGAATGAAATCGGCGCGGAGGTGATTTTGAAAGCCACGAAGGTCGATGGCATCTACACGGCCGACCCTTTCAAAGACCCGAAGGCAAAAAAATACGACCGCATCACATTCAGCGAGGCGCTCGCGAAGCGGCTCTCCGTCATGGATTCCACGGCTTTCAGCCTCTGCCTCGACAACAAAATGCCGATCATCGTTTTCGACATGATGAAGTCGGACAACATCCGCCGCGTCGTCCTCGGCCAGAAGGTCGGCACGCTCGTCACGCTCGAATAAGACTTTATGGATCCCGATGAAATCATGCTCGAAGCGGAGGCCGCGATGGAGAAGGGCTTCGATTATTTGCAGCACGAATTTGCCTCCGTCCGCACGGGCAAGGCGTCGCCCGCGCTCGTCGAAAACATCGACGTGGAGGCGTATGGCGCGCAGATGAAACTCAAGCAGCTCGCGCTCATCACCACGCCCGAGCCGCGGCTGCTCGTCATTCAGCCTTTCGATGCGGGCACGACGAAGGACATCGAAAGGGCGATCAAGGAATCGAAGGTCGGCATCAATCCGATCGTCGATGGAAAGATCATCCGCATGCCGATTCCCGCGCTCTCCGAGGAACGGCGCAAGGACTTGGTGAAAGGCATCAAGCAGATGGCGGAGGAGGCGCGCGTGCGGGTGCGCTCGACGCGGCGCGAGGGGATCGACGGGCTGAAGAAGGCGCAGAAAGACGGGACGATTTCCGAGGATCAGTTCGGGAGTTTGGAAAAGGAAATGCAGAAGCTCACCGATCAGTTTGGCAAGAAGATCGACGACGCCGTCGCGAGCAAGGAAGCTGATATTCTCAAGGTCTAAAGCCATTATGCGCAAACTGCTTCTCGCTGGATTTCTCATCGTCTCGTTCACCGCGAGCCAGGCCGCTGTCGTCCGCCTCGCGCCGGAGTTTGGCTTTCCTGGGCCGGGCAAAACGCAATCGCTCAAGAGCCTGCGCGGGCAGGCCGTGGTGCTGCTCATCACGAAGACGCCGAAGAACCGCGCGTTCAAAAAGCAGCTCAAGTATCTCAAGGAAATCTACGAGCAGTTTGCCAGCAAACAGGTCGTCTTCATCACCGCGCTCGGCGATGGCGCGGGGCCGGTGGAGTCGGACATTCCGTTCGTCGTGGCGAGCAACGGCCCGGCGGTTGCGACCGCGTACGGCGCGGCGGACGACTTCAATCTCGTCATCATCGGCAAGGACGGGAACGTGGATTACCAGACGAACAAAGTCTGCCCGCCGGAGCGCGTGCGCGACGTGATCCAGAATTCGTTCATGGTGCAGGACGGTTCGCGGAAGGGGCAGTAGCCGCGGCGTTCATGCGCATCGCCGTCCTCGCCGATACGCACGACCACCTGCCGGAGAAAGTGCGCGCGGCGGTCGCGAAGGCTGATGAAATCTGGCATCTCGGGGATGTCTGCGCGTCGGTGATACTCGATTTGCTGAAATCCATCGGCCCGCCGGTGCGCGTGGTGCGAGGGAATTGCGATGACTGCGCCGACTGGCCGCTGACGCTCGATCTGGAGCGCGAGGGTTTCCGCATCCGGCTCGAACACATCCCGCCGCGGCACGCGCCCGCCGGCTGCGATCTGCTACTGCACGGCCACACGCATGTGCCGCGTGATGAAGTCCTCGGCGGCGAGCGCTTTCTCAATCCCGGGTGCATCACGCGCCCGAACCGCGGCGCACCCGCGAGCTTCGCGTGGCTGGAGCTGGTGCGCGGAAAAGGCGCGCAGTGGGACGTGGTGCGGGTGTGATCCCGCCAACAAAAAGCCGGCGGCCAGTTTCCTGGCCGCCGGCGGTTGGTGGTTGTTCGTTGGTTCGGGCCTTAGACGGCCTTGTCGCCGGTCTCGTCGGTGCGGATGCGGATGGCTTCGAGCACCGGTGAGATGAAGACCTTGCCGTCTCCGATCTTGCCGGTCTTGGCGGCTTTCACGATGGCGATCACGGCCTTCTCCGCGAGGTCGTCCACGAGCACGACCTCGATCTTGATCTTGGGCAGGAAATCGACCGTGTATTCACTGCCGCGGTAGATTTCCGTGTGACCTTTCTGGCGTCCGAAGCCTTTGACTTCGGACACCGTCATTCCTTCCACGCCGATTTCGGCGAGGGCTTCTTTCACTTCCTCCAACTTGAAGGGTTTGATGATGGCTTCGATTTTTTTCATGCTTGTTGCCTTTCAGTTTTCGAGTTTCGGATTTCGAGCGTGGCCTTAAAGGACGTAGCCCTCTTCCTGGTGGTCGGTGATGTCCAGACCCTGGGTTTCTTCTTCGACCGTCGGACGCAGGCCGATGATCACTTTCACCACCGTGGCGATGACCGCCGTGGCGACGACCGAGAGCACCAGCGTGAGCGCCACTGCCTTGAGCTGCTCAAAGACGAGCGTCCCCTTGAAGATGTAGGCATCAACATTCGCAGCGAGATTGCCATTCACACCGCCGGGATTCACATCGCCATTCGGGAGCTTGGCGCTGACGGCGAGGATGCCGGTGAGGATCGCGCCGAGCGTACCGCCCGCGGCGTGGACGCCGAAGGTGTCGAGCGCGTCGTCGTAGCCGATCATGTTCTTCACGAAGACGACGAAGATGTAAGGCACGACTGCCGCGAGCAGGCCGATAATCATCGCCCCGGTCGCGTTGACGAAGCCGCACGCTGGCGTGATGACAACGAGGCCGGCGACGATGCCCGAGCAGAAGCCCAGGATCGAGGCGTGGCCTTTGTGGATGAGTTCGATCATCGCCCAGACAAAGCCCGCGGTCGCCGCGGCGAGCGTGGTGGTCATGAAGGCATTCGAGGCCACGCCATCGGCGGCCACTGCGGAGCCGGCATTAAAGCCGTACCAGCCGACCCAGAGCATGCCGGTGCCGACCATACAAAGGACCATGCTGTGCGGGCTCATCTTCTCTTTCCCAAAGCCCTTCCGCTTTCCAAGAATGATGCAGAGGATCAGCGCGCTCCAGCCCGAGGTCATGTGAACCACGGTGCCGCCGGCGAAGTCGATCGCCTTGATCGCCGCCGCCGGGAAGTTGCCGGGGCTGCCGCCATTCCACACGCCATTCATCAGGCCGCTGATGCCCCAGACCATGTGGGCCATCGGGAAATAAACCACGAACATCCAGATCCCGATGAAGGCCATGATGGCCATGTATTTCATGCGCTCGGCGATCGCGCCGACGATGAGCGCCGGGGTGATGATCGCGAACATGAGCTGATACATCGAGAAGACGTTCTGCGAGACCCAGTAGGAGTAGTCCGTGTTCGGGGCGCTATCGACGCCCTTGAGGAAGAAAAACTCCGAGCCGCCGATGAAGGGGCTGTTGAAGCTCTTGCCGAAGACCAGCGAGTAGCCAAACGCCCACCACAGCACGGTCACGAGGCCGGCGCAGCCGAGGCACTGCGCACAGACGCTGAGCACATTCTTTTTCCGCACGAGACCGCCGTAGAAAAGCGCGAGGCCCGGCAGTGTCATGAAAAGCACCAGCGCCGAGCTGGTCATCATCCAGCCATTGTGGCCGGGGCCGGAAGTGGCCGTCGAGGGTGCGGCCTTGGCCAGTTCATCGGGTTTCAACTTCGCCCAGTCCTCGGGCAGAGCCGGGTTCCCGTCTTTGTCCTTGGCCGTTTTCAGCGGCGCGGTCGGGTCGCTGTTGGTCAGGTAGGCTTCGAGCATCGCGACTCGCTGTTCGAGTGATGGTGCCAGGGTTGGTGCGGCGGCGACTGGCGGAGTGGTCGCCTCGGCCGGGGCGGCAGCGGCGGGCGCGGGAGGCGCAGCGGGCGCAGCCGTGGCGGCGGCGTCCTGCGCGGACAGGCTGCCGGCGAGCGCGGCCCAGGAGAGGGCAGTCGCTGCGGCGAGCGCGGTGAATTGGCGGGTTAGTTTCATGCGGTGGATTTCTTGGTGTGGTGGTTTGGTTGTTGGAATTGCCGCCGCGGACTCCGCGCCCGCCCCGTGTGGAGGCTTTTAGGCACTCGTCTGGACGGGGCGCGGAAACCGGCAATGGCTTGTCTGGCGTGCCCTTAGCAACCGATATGCCACGAGCAAAAATGTTCCCGTTTTCAGTGGAAACGCGCGCTGCGTTCCGATGCGCCACCCATTTTCCTGTGGGCGAAAAGAACCAGCCGCGCCGGATGTGTGCAAATGAAGACACGCGCGGAAATCGTCCGCATCAGTCCCGCCAAATCACGCCCGCGGATGCGCCTGATCGTACGCCTTTTTCAGCCGCTCCGTGGTCACATGCGTGTAGATCTGCGTGGTCGAAAGACTCGCGTGGCCGAGCAGCGACTGCACGCTGCGCAAGTCCGCGCCCGCATCGAGCAGGTGCGTGGCAAAGCTGTGCCGCAGCTTGTGCGGGCTGATGCGCACGGGGATGCTCGTGTGCGGCAGGTAGCGCCGCACGGCCAGCCAGACATTGGCTGCCGCGATCCGCCGCCGCACTTTGCTGATGAATAGCGGCCCTGTCTCCACGCGCGCCGCCTGCCGGTAGCGCTGGATGGCCTCCAGCGCGGGCGTGCCGACGGGGACGACGCGCTCCTTCCGCCCCTTTCCCAGCACGCGCACGCTTTCGGAAAAAATGTCCACGTCCTTCACATCGAGCGCCACCAGCTCCGCGAGCCGCAGTCCGCTGCTGTAGAAAAGCTCGAGGATCGCCGCATCGCGCGCGGGCATCCAGCGTGGCGCGCGCGACTGGCGCTCCACCCGGAGCGGAGCGGAGAGCAGTTCGTCGATCTGCTGCGCGTTGAGGAAAAGCGGCAGCTTCTTTTCCAGCTTCGGAAGCTGGACTTCCGTGAGCGGATTGTCCCGCAGGCCGTGACGCTGGGTGAGGAATTTGAAAAACGTCCGCAGCGCCGCGAAGTGCAGCCGGATCGTGGGCCGCGCCATCTCGCGCTTGCTGAGGGCGAAGAGGTAGCGCCGGAAATGATCCGCCGTCAGCTCGCGCCACGCAGGCTCCGGCACGGCCTTGCGGAATTCCGCAATGGCGTGGCGATAGTTGACGAGGGTGCGCGGCGAGACGTTGCGCTCGACTTCGAGAAACTGGAAAAAAGCGTCGGCATGCCGATCGCGCGGCGGGCGTTTCAAAACGCCGTGAGGCTAGCGTTTCGCATGGAAAATTCCCATCACTTCCTGCGTCGCCGGCATCTGTCCGGATGCCCTCTGCACCGTTCGAGCCGGACCAAGCGGGGAAAAAGCCGGTGTTGACTTTGGTTTGGTTCCTTACTATCAATGGCGCATACTGTTTGCCAGCTTACCATTATGCCTCTCCTGATGCTCAAAGACGTGCCGCGCTACGAATGCCTGCTCAAGGCGGCGGAGCGCTATCCCACGCTTAACCCCGGCGCGTCCGCGGCCTTTCTGCACCTGCTGCGGACGGGCGATGCGGTGTTTGCGGCGGAGGGCGCTTTTCTCGGGGGGCACGAGATCAGCCAGGGACGCTTCACGGTGCTGATGCTTTTGAATCGCAGCCACGATCAGCCCTCGACGCCGGCGGAGCTGGCGGAGGAGGCGGGAGTGACGCGCGGGACGATGACGGGTCTCGTGGACACGCTGGAAAAGGACGGGCTGGTCACGCGGAAAAGCGATGCGCAGGATCGGCGGGCGGTGCTGGTGCAGCTCACGGCGGCGGGGCGGAAGCTGATGGGCCGGATGCTGCCGGGCTATTTCGCCGCGGTGACGGAAATCATGCAGCCATTGAACGAGGCGGAACGAAAACAACTGGTGCGGTTGCTCCAGAAAATCCAAGGCGGGCTGCACGCCGACCAACCCGAGCCCGCCACCGCCGCGCGCTAACCGACTTTTCCCATGATGAAACGAATGCTGCTCATGCTGTCTTTGGTGATCCTGTTTGTCGCAGGCATCGCTTTTCTCAAGTACTCCGCGATCCGCAAAGGCATGGCGATGGGTGCCAAATTCGCGCCGCCGCCAACCGCCGTCACGACGGTGAAAGTGAAGGCGCAAACGTGGCAGCCTGTGCTCAGCGCAGTCGGCTCGCTCAAGGCGGTGCATGGCGTGACGGTGAGCACCGACCTCGCGGGGATCGTGTCGGAGATCGCCTTTGAATCCGGCACCGCGGTGAAGAAAGGCGACCTGCTCGTGAAGCTCGATACGCAGCAGGAGGACGCGCAGCTTCGCTCGGCGGAGGCGCGGCTGACGCTCGCGAAATCCGACCTCGAACGGAAGCGCGACCTCATCGTGAAAAAGGCCATCGCGGAATCCGAGATGGACACGGCGCAGAGCCAGCTCACGCAGGCGCAGGCGGCGGTCGCGGAGATGAAAGCACTGGTCGCACGCAAGCGGCTGACTGCCCCGTTCGATGGTTTGGCGGGCATCCGCCAGGTGAATCTCGGGCAGTACCTGAACCCCGGCGCGGCCATCGCGCCGCTCCAGTCGCTCGATCCGATCTACGTCGAGTTTTCGGTCCCGCAGCAGCATTTCGACAAGCTCGCCGTAGGCAAAAAACTGCGCCTCGGCGTGAGCGGACTCGCGGGCGAAAGATTCGACGCCGAGATCACGGCGATTGATGCGATGGTCGATCCCAACACGCGCAACGTGCTGGTCCAGGGCACGGTGAAAAATCCCGAGCACAAGCTGCGGCCCGGCATGTTTGCGGATGTCGAAGTTTTGCTGCCGGATCAGGAAGGCGTGCTCGCCATTCCCTCGTCCGCGATTGCTTACGCGCCTTACGGCGACATGGTCTATGTGGTGCGGGAGACGAAGGAGCCGGACGGGAAGCTGATGAAATCAGTGAAGCAACAGACCGTGCAGCTCGGGCCGAAGCGCGGCGATCAGGTGTCCGTGCTTTCGGGGCTGAAGGACGGCGACGAAGTCGTCTCCTCGGGCGTCTTCAAACTGCGCCCCGGCGCGGCGGTGCAGGTGGACAACAGCGTCCAGCCCAGCAACGACGCGAACCCCAAACCCGACAACACTTGAGCGCCGCGCGATCGAAACGCACCTTATGAAATTCACCGATCTCTTCATCCGCCGGCCCGTCCTGGCGAGCGTGGTGAGCCTCATCATTTTGCTCGCCGGTTTGCAATCCATCCGCTCGCTCAATGTGCGGCAGTATCCGCGCAGCGACATCGCGGTGGTGAACATCAAGACGCGCTACATCGGCGCAAACGCGGACCTCGTGCGTGGCTTTGTCACCACGCCGCTGGAGCGCGTCATCGCGAGCGCGGACGGGATTGATTACATCGACTCCGGCAGCTCGCAGGGCCTCAGCATCATCACCGTCCACCTCAAGCTGAACTTCGACACCACCGCCGCGCTCACGCAGATCCAAGCCAAGGTCGCGCAGGTGCGCAACGACCTGCCGCCCGAAGCCGAGGCCCCGATCATTGAGCTGACCCTGAGCGACACGCAGTTCGCGCAGATGTACATCTCGTTTTCCTCGCCGGAGCTGACGCCGAACCAAATCACCGACTACCTCACCCGCGTGGTGCAGCCGAAGCTGACCGCCGTGAGCGGCGTGCAAAAGGCCGACATCCTCGGTGCGCGCACCTTTGCCATGCGCCTCTGGCTGAAACCGGATCGCATGGCTGCGCTGAACATTTCCCCCACGCAGGTGCGGCAGGCGCTGGCGGCGAAC
>JANXSB010000638.1 GCA_025352865.1 Chthoniobacter sp.
TTTTTCTACCGCTGCTGCGGCGGCACGAGCACCCACTGCATGCCGGCGGCATCGGCCGCGGCGATTCCCGTGGCGGTGTCCTCGAAGACGAGGCAGCGCTCGGGCGCGACATTGAGACGAAGCGCGGCTTCGAGAAAGGGATCGGGCGCGGGCTTGCCGCGGTGGTAGTCCTCGGAGCAGACGATGGCGCTGAAAAGGTCCGAGATGCCGAGCGCGCGGAGCGTGTTCATGACGATGCGGCGATGCCCGCCCGAGGCGACGGCGAGCGGTTTCACGCCGTGGTATTTCCGCGCGAGCGCGACCACGGGCTCGATGGCCGCGATCTCGTGGCTCATGGAAAGAAAGAGCGCCTCCTTGTGCTCGACGGTCGCGGCCACGGGCATGGCGTAGCCGTGGCGCTCGTTGAGGATCTCGACGATGCGCGCGGTGGGCACGCCGCCGAGTTCGTAAAACATGGCCTCGGGAAACTCGCGCGCGTTTTCGCCGAGTGCCGTCTGCCACGCGCGGTAGTGCGTGGGCATGGTGTCGGCGAGGGTGCCGTCGCAGTCGAAGATGTAGGCGTCGAAGTCGCCGGGCGGGATGGTGAGGACTGGTGCGGGATGAGTGGCTGCGGACACGGGGCGGGAAAGTGCGCGGAGTGCGCGGGCGGTGGCAAGCGGCAACTGCCGGTTTTACGCACCGGGCTCGGTTTTCTCGCCGGCCTTTTTCCAGCCGATGATTCCGGGCGAGTAGTGCTGCACGTTGGTGTAGCCGAATTCGCGCGCTTTTTCGGCGGCGAAAGCGAAGGCGCCGCAGTTTTCATCGGCGCAGTAGGCCACGATGAGCGCGCCTTTGTCGGCGGGTAGTTTCGCCGCGATGTCTGCCTCGGCGGTTTCAAAATCGAGCGCGCCGGGAATGTGGCCGGCCTTGTAGGTCTCGGTGCCGTTCACGTCGAGGAGCGTGACGCTTTTTTCCGCGATGGCCTTTTTCAAATCGGCGTGGCTGATGTGCGGGAATTTTTCCCCGGCCAGCGCCACGAGCGCCGTGAGGAGCAGCGTGCAGAGAAATGCGGTGAGTCGTTTCATGGAGGCGCTTTCTTTAACCACGGATTTCGCGGATTCAACCGGGACGCCGGATTTTCTTTTGCGCCACCCCGCCTCCGCTGGTAGCTAAAAGCCCTGCCGGCGCGCGACCCTCACTTTCTCACTCCCACCCAAAGCTCCTATGGCCGACATCAAATTCCACTGCCCCGAATGCGATCAGAAGATCCTCGTGGACGACAGCGCCGCCGGCATGCAGATCGACTGCCCGAGCTGCCGCAGCGCGCTGCTCATCCCGGCGCAGGCCGGCGTGGTCGCGCAGATCGTGACGCGGCGGCAGCAGCTCGTGGGCGCGGGCGCGGCGGGTAGCGCGTACGAGGAGCTGGATCGCAAGCAGCGCGAGCTGACCGTGGCGCTCGACGAGGCGGCAAAACTCCGCGCTGAAAGCGACCGCGCGAAAACCGAGGTGAACCGCCTGCGCGATGATCTCGCCGCCACCGCGCGCGAGCGGGACGGATTGCGCGCGACGGGCCTGGAAGTCAACCGGCTCAAGGACGAGGAAATGCGCTTCATCATCGAGCTGGAAAAGACGCGCGAGGAACTCACGCGCGAGCGCCAGGAACGCGAGACGCTCGCCAGCCGCCTCGCCGCGCAGGAAACCGCAGCTCCAAAAACGGAAGGAGCGGAACAAGATCAGCTCGCCAGGATTTCCACCGAACGCGGCGCACTCCAGGCGCAGCTCGCCGAACTGCAGCGGCAGCTCGAAATCGAACACATGAAGGCGGCGAAGCACGTCGAGCGGGTGGCCGCGGTGGAGCGCGAACGCGAGGAACTCCGCGATCACCTGACCGCCGCGGGCGAGTCTTCGGCCAACTTCGGCGCGCTGCAAAATGACCTGGCGAAACTGCGCGGCGAACTCGACGCGACGGCGAAATCGCTCGCGACGGCGAAAGCCGAGGCGGATTGGTCGGCGCAGAATCTCGCGGAAGTGCGGAAGAATCTGGAGGCCATCAGCATCGAGCGCGACGAGGCGCGCAAGCAGGTGGCCGACCGCGAAGCGGCTCTGCAAAAGGCTTCGCTGACCATGGAGGCGGCGAAGAACGAACTCGCCCGGCTGAAGCAGGACGCCGCCGAGGCCATCGCAGAACACGAAAAGACCAGGGGTGCCCACACCGAGGCGAACGAGGAGGCGAAGGACTTGCAGGCGCGCGTGGACGGACTGCTCGACAGCCTGCACCAGCGCGAGCGCGAGGTGGCCGACGCCGCCAAGGCGCTCGACGCCGCCAAGGCCGCAGGCACGGCGCTGCGCGACCAGCTCGCGGAAAAGGACGCCGCGGTGGAGGCTGCGCAGAAGCGGATCGCGGAACTGCAAACGGCCATCGCCACCGCTGCCGCCGCGCACGATCAGCTCAAGGGATCGGCTGCCGATTTGCAGGCCACGCGGAAGGAACTCGCGGAACTTCGCGAGGCCGCTCAGGCGGCCGGTGGCGAGCGGCAGAAAGTGGCCGCGAACGTCGCCGCGAAGGATGCGGAACTTCGCGACGCCCTTGCAAAAATCGCGCAGGCGCAGGAGCAGGAAAAAGCCCGGCGCGCGCGCACCGGGGAAGTGGAGAAAGCCCTCGCGGCGGCGCAGGAAAAAAGCCAGGCACTCGCCGGTGAATGCGACCGGCTTTCCGCGAATCTCGCCAAGGTGAACACGGAACTTGGCGTGGCGTCGGAGCAACTCCGGCAGGCCCGCAGCGAGCGCGAGGCGGTGAAATCGTCCGCGGGTTCGATCGAAATTCAGCTCGAGCAGGGGCTCGATCATCTGCACGCCGTAGAGTCCGAGCGCGACGCGCTCAAGTCCGAACTCGAAGCCGTCAAGGCCGGGCTCGAACGCGCCAAGCAGCATGTCAACGTGCTGCAATCGCGGCGCGACCAGATGCGCGATGAAATCGCGCGCCTGAAGGTGGCGCTCGGGCAGGCCCCGGACGCCATCGGATAAAGCCGCGCGCGCCACTTTGCGCGCCTTGCACCCGATGAAAACGCCGCTCCTTTCCATCGTCTTTTTTCTCCTCGCGTCCTTCTTCGGCGCGCTCGGCCAGTTTCTTTACAAGACGGGCGCAGAGCGAGCGACGGGCGGGCTGATGAGCTACCTCGCGAATGCGCGGCTCATCGGCGGCGTGGCGTGCTATGCCGCGGTCATGGTGCTCTTCGTCGCCGCTTTCAAAAAAGGCGGCGCGCTGACGACGCTCTACCCCGTGTATGCGACGACGTTCATCTTCGCCGCGCTCATCGCGCTCTGGGCCTACGGCACGCCGATCAAACCGGCGAACGTCGGCGGCATGGCGCTGCTCATCGCCGGCATGTATTTCATGGGGCGCTGACGATGCCGACCGAACCCGCCGGACGCCGCCCGCTCAAGACGCGCGAGTGGCCATTTTTCAAAAACCTCGCCGCCCGTCTCGCGCGCGGCGGGGCGACGCCGAACGCGATTTCCTTCGCGAGCATCGTCTGCGGATGCTGTGCCGGAGCCGCTTTGGCGGCCACAGCGCATTTCGACGGGTGGCTGCTGCGCGCGCGCTGGCTGGGCGCGGCGGTGAGCATTCAGCTCCGGCTCATCGCCAATCTGCTCGACGGCATGGTTGCCGTCGAAGGCCGCAAAGGCGGGCCGACCGGCGACCTGTGGAATGAAGCGCCCGATCGCGTTTCGGACGCGGCGATTTTCATCGGCGCGGGCTGCGCCACGGGCAGCGCACCCGT
This sequence comes from Chthoniobacter sp., assembly GCA_025352865.1. Classification (GTDB taxonomy): domain Bacteria; phylum Verrucomicrobiota; class Verrucomicrobiia; order Chthoniobacterales; family Chthoniobacteraceae; genus Chthoniobacter. Next base: position 3,762 of record JANXSB010000638.1, read on the forward strand.
ACTCGGATTTGCGGCGGCGCTGGTTGCTGTGTTCGTGGCGTATGTGCGCGCGCTCGGCGCGAGCGTGGGCGCGGGGCAGTGCTTCCTCGGCCCGATGGCGAAGCCGCAGCGCATGGCACTGATGACCGGCGTGTGTGTAATCACCGCCGCGGCACCGGTGTATCCCACCGCCATCGGCGAGCAGCCTTTGCCCGCGGTAGCAATCGCGCTGTGGATCGTGATCGTAGGCGGCATCTTCACCGCGTGGCGGCGGCTGGCTTTCATTGCGGATTTCCTGCGGAAAAAATCGAACCCATGATCTTCGGAATGCACCCCGTCAGTTTTTGGATCGTCGTCAGCATCGCCGCCGTACTCGCGATCACGCCGCTCATTTTCCTCGTACTCGACAAGGCCGGCAAGCTGACGCCCGCGCTGCGCACCGATGTCTGGACGCGCTACAAATCCTGGCTCGTGCTCGCGCCGCTGATGATCGTCCCGCTCGTCGCCGGGCGGCTGTCCGCAATCCTCGGCGTGGGCGTGCTCGGCGCGCTGTGCTACCGCGAGTTTGCGCGGGCGACGGGGCTGTTTCGCGAGCGTCTCGTCAGCGCGCTCGTGGCGCTCGGCATCGTGCTCGTGTCCTTCGCCATCGCCGACAACTGGCTCGGCTTTTTCGACGCGCTGATGTCGCTCGTCGTCTGCGCGGTCGTCATCTTTTCGCTCTTCTCCGATCAGCCGAAGGGCTACATCCAGCGCGTCGCGCTCGGCGTGCTCGCGTTCATGTTTTTCGGCGTGAGCCTCGGCCACTTTTCCTTCCTCGCGAATGACCGGCTCGGCACGCCGCTCCAGCTCTCGATCCTCGTCTGCATCGAGCTGAACGACATCTTCGCCTACTGCACCGGCAAGACATTCGGGCGGCGCAAACTTTCGCCGAACACGAGCCCGAACAAAACCCTCGGCGGTGCGCTCGGCGCGGCGGTGCTGACCACGGCGCTCTTTGCCACGCTCGGGCATTTCATTTTCAAAAACACCGCGCTCGACCGCGTCGTGCATCTCGTCCCGCTCGGGCTGCTCGTCTCGCTCACCGGGCAGTGGGGCGACCTCGTCATGTCCAGCATCAAGCGCGACCTCGGCATCAAGGACATGGCCGCGACCATCCCCGGCCACGGTGGCCTGCTCGACCGCTTCGACAGCCTGATCTTTGTCGGTCCGGCGATGTTCCATTACCTCGCTTATTTCGGCGGTCTGAGCCTCGACTTGTCGGCGCGCATCTTCACCGGGCACTGACATGTTCGTAATCTTAATCCTAATCGTAATCGTAATCCCCTCCGCCCATCCGTTGCGGCTTCCAGCCGCCGATTACGATTAGGATTACGATTAAGAATCAAAGCGATGGACGAGTGGAAATACCAACCAGCCGGAGATCAAGGACTGGAGCCGACGGCGAGCTTTCGCAGCCTGAAGCGCGAGGCCGGGCTCATCGCCTCGATGACGCAGGCCGCGTGGCGCGTGGCGGTGCGCGCGTATCTGCGCGGCTACCACCGGTTGCGCGTGGAAGGCGTGGAGCACATCCCGGCGAAACCGCCCTTCGTGATGATCGCGAACCACTCCAGCCATCTCGATGTGCTCACGCTCGGCGCGGCGCTGCCGTGGCGGCTGCGGCGGCACGCCTTTCCCATCGCCGCGGGCGATGTCTTTTTTGAAACGCCCGCCGTCTCCGCCTTCTCCGCGATGATGCTGAACGCGCTGCCCATGTGGCGCAAACGCTGCGGCTCCCACGCCATGCAG
>JANXSB010000680.1 GCA_025352865.1 Chthoniobacter sp.
CGCCCGCCCCGCAGCCCGCGCGCCCGCCTCGGCGGCCTCGCCCTGCTGCCGCGCATGCTCGACAAAGGCCGCGCCACGCTCGCAGGAAAAAACGGCGAGTACAAGTATGGCTGCCCGCTTGATGAGAACCTCACCGACTTCCTCGGCCTTGACGCCGATGCGCTGAAGGCCGAACTCGCGACAGGCAAAGGCGACGGCGAAATCCTCGAATGGATCGTCGCCACGGCGAAGCACCAGCGCGCCGCTTGGGAAGTCGCGCAGTGGTCGGCATGGCGCGATCAGGCGGTGCCGAGCGATGTGGAGACGCGCGAGTTTTTCAACGGCTACCACAAGCAGGTCGGCGAAAAGCGCGAGGACATCGCGACGTGGTGCGACGTGCTCGATCTCGACGATTACGTGAGCTTCGGCGGCAAGGCGTAGGCGGCGAAAAATCGAGCCAGCCAAATCACCGCCGCCGTTCGTATCATTTCCATGAAAAACGCCCTGCCTCACAAGACCGCCATCGACATTCCCGCCGCCGCGCGGACGAAGCTCGTCGCGCTGCTCAATCAGCAGCTCGCCAATCTGTCCGACCTCTACTCGCAGACCAAGCAGGCGCACTGGAATGTGCGCGGGCCGGAATTTTACCAGCTCCACAAACTCTTCGACGATCTCGCCGAGCCCATCGAGGAGCACATCGACACCGTGGCCGAACGCGCCGTCACCCTCGGCGGGCGGGCGCTCGGCACGGTGCGTCTGGCGGCCAAGGAATCCGAGTTGGAGGAGTTTCCCCACAAACCCGGCGGAATGGAATATGTCACGGCGCTGGCCAAACGCTTCGCCACCGCCGGCAACTCCGTGCGCCAGGCCATCGACGCCGCGGACCAGCTCGGCGACGCCGATACCGCGGACCTTTTCACCGCCGTTTCGCGCGAACTGGACAAGAGCCTCTACTTCCTCGAAGCCCACATCCGCGCGTAGCCCGTCACGCCGCCGAGCGGTCGGCCAGTTCGTCGGACGGCTGCTCCGGCGCGGGTGTGGACGCCTGCTCGATCCGACGGTCCCGCGGCTGCACATCCGGCACCGCCGGGCCCAGCGGCTGGGCGAAGCGCACCTTCGAGCGGCGCAACAGCGTGCCCAGGCACAGGTCGGCGAGCGGCAGCACCACGTTGAAATTTTTGTGCATGTAGCGGTGGTGCAGGATGTGGTGCCCGTTGAGCTTTTGGAAAAGCCGCGCCTTTTCCACCCGCCGCGCCTTGGGCAGATGCATGCACCAGTGCAGGTATTCATACACCGCGTAGTAGCCCGCGATCGCGAGAGCCCCGCCCGCCGCCAGCGCCCACACGCCCGTGGCCCACGCCAGCGCCACATTCGGCAGCGAGATGAGCGCAATGAGCACCGGCCCATTCCACCACGCCATAGGAATCGTCTCTTTGTCCGCCTCATCTTTCAGATGGTAGGTCGCATCGCCCTTGAAGGTGTGATGATGCACCACCGCATGCGCTTGAAAAGGGTAGCGCAACCCCGGCAGCGGCCGGTGCATGACATAGCGGTGCAGCACCCACTCGCAGAAAGAGACGACCACCAGGCCGAGGAGAAAGCCGGCGAGCGAGCAGAGAAAAAATGGAATCATGGGTAGGAGCGCGACGTGTCGGTGAGGAGTCCCTAGCGCAGCGGCGCGCGAGAGTCGTGGAATCCAACCGCAAGGCAAACAAAATCAGCGACCACCCGCCTGCCGCCACGCTTTTTCCCGCCCCGAGCCATCTTCTCATCGCCTAGCCTGCGCGATTGGTCGCCGTTTTTATCGGAGGCGGTAGAGACTGTGAAAGAAGTGACTCTGGCGGATGGCGTCGCTCCGCGCGCCCTGCGTCAGCCAGCGCCGAAGGCCCAAATTCTCAGCGTGGCGCTGGCGCGCGTTGGCCTTTGGCATGTCGCGCGGAGCGACGCCACCACCCGCCCGCGGACTTATTTCACACTCTCTCAGCGCCTTTCACGGCAGCGGGTGGACTTCGATCTCCTTGAAGCTCGCATGCGTCATGTAGGTGCCGATGGAGACATCGCGGCCCGTCTTGAGCGGCTCGGGGTCGGTCCAGGTGCCGAGGACTTTGCCGTTGCGGGTGATCTCGACGCTGCCGGTGGCGGTGTCGTAGGTCGCGCGGAAGTCGATCCACTGGCCGCCGGCCGCCGGGACCTCGAACTTTTTCACATCCTTGGGTTTGTCCTCGGTGACGCGGCTGATGATGAATTGGCCGTGGGCTTTGTCATCGTTCCCGTCCACGAGCAGGTAGGCGTTGCCGCGCTCCGTTTTGTCCGCGTCGTCGCACATGATGTAGATGGTGATGCCGGAGTTTTTGCCGCCGGAGTATTTGTACTTCGCGCGGTATTCCATCTTCCCGGTTTGCGGGATGGACTTGTAGGCATTGGAGACGCCGTCCTTTGGGTCGTGCTGCTCGATCTCCGTCTCGCCGATTACCACCCATTTTCCGCGCACCATCTTCAATCCGGTGCGCATGCTCTCGAAATGCCCCGTCGCTTTTCCCCCAGCCGCCGCTCCCGGAGCAGCGCCGGGCGCGCGTGAGAGGATGTCCGTGGCCGCAGGCGCGATGCTCCCCACGGCGCTGCCGGACTCGATGGTCAGCCGGCCAGGCTCGACCTTTTTCACACGCACCGTCATGCCCACCGTGCCTTGCACCGAGCCGCTCGGCCGCCCATTTTCCCAAAGCTGAATGGGCGCGGCCTGGATGATCTTCACCTCCGCGGGCCAGAGCTTCGGATCGGCGGCCATCTGCTCGATGGTGACCTGCGCGCGGAGGGTGGTGCCGAGGGCCAAAAGACCCAGGGCCAGGGAAGTAAGATGCCGGAAGTTCATGGGAGGGTGCGGCGACATTAGGAATCCGAGCGTGGTGGATGCAAGGCGATTCCCAGCGGTGCGAGGAGGCTTTCCCTGCGTGCGCGCGGCGCTACCCTGCGCGGATGAAACTCCTCCTCAGCAATGACGACGGCATCGGCGCACCCGGCCTCGCCGCGCTGCTCGCCGCCGCGCGCGAGTTCGGCGATCCCATCGTCGTCGCGCCCGCCGGGCCGCAGTCCGGCGTGAGCCACATGATTACGTGGGAAAAAGGTGTGCGCCTCGAACTGCGCGGCGCGGACACATTCGCCGTCCACGGCACGCCCGCGGATTGCGCCCGGCTCGGCCTGCTCCGCGTCGCGCCCGATGCAAAGTGGGTGCTCAGCGGCATCAATGCCGGCGGCAATCTCGGGGCGGACGTGTATTACTCCGGCACCGTCGCCGCCGTCCGCGAAGCCGTGCTCCACGGCTGGCCCGGCATCGCCTTTTCCCAATACCTCCGCGACGATACCGCACTCGACTGGCCCCGCGCCACCCGCTGGGTCGCCCGCGTCCTCGCCGACCTGCTCGCGCGCCCCACCGAGCCCGGCCTTTTCTACAACGTGAACCTCCCGCACCTCACCCCCAACGCGCCCGAACCCGAGATCGTGTTCTGCCCGCTCGACCCGCACCCGCTCCCCCTCAGCTATCGCCACGGGGAAAACGGCCACCATTTCTACGACGGCGACTATCAGGCCCGCGCCCGCAATCCCGGCACCGACGTGGACACATGCTTCACCGGCCGCATCGCGGTGACGGCGATGCGGCTGTTTTGAGGAGCGCGCCTGAGTCTCTCCAGTTGTCGTAGCATCGTTGCTCGCCAGCGGAGCGGAGCGCGGTTAAAAAGCGCGTCTATGAAATCGCTCGTCACCGCCGTCCTTTTGTTCACCTCCCTCCCCGCCCTCGCCGGCGATGCAAAGTGGCCGCGCTTCCGCGGCCCCGACGGTACAGGCGTGGCGGACAGCGAGAAGCCGCCGGTGGAATTCGGCCCGGAGAAAAATGTGCTGTGGCAGGTGGCGACGCCTGCGGGGCCGTCGTCGCCGTGCATCTGGAAGGACCGCATTTTCCTCACCGCCTTTGACGGCGGAAAGCTGTGGACGCTCTGCCTCGACCGCGCGACCGGCAAGGAGCTGTGGCGGCGCGACGCGGGCGCGGAGAAGATCGAGGCTTTCATGCCGAGCCAGGGCAGCCCGGCGGCGGC
>JANXSB010000689.1 GCA_025352865.1 Chthoniobacter sp.
ATCCTCGTCGCGCCGCTCATGTCCTGCTCCGCGCGGCTGCCCGTCTATACGCTGATGATCGCCGTGCTGCTCCCCATCGCCTCGGGTTGGGCGAAAGCGGGCATCATGCTCTGCATGTATCTGCTCGGCATCGTCGCCGCCTTCGTCATGGCGTGGTTTTTCAAAACGCGCATCCTCAAAGGCGAGACGCCGATGCTCCTGCTCGAGATGCCGCCCTACCGCATGCCCTCGTGGAAAGGCGTCGCCATCCGCATGTGGGAACGCGCCGGACTTTTCCTCCGCCGCGCCGGCACCGTCATCCTCGCGCTGTCCATTTTGCTCTGGGCACTCGCGACTTTCCCGAAGCCGCAAAACCCCGACGCCACGCCCGCCGAGGCGCTAGCCCACAGCATCGCTGGGCGGATGGGCCACGCCATCGAGCCCGCCATCGCGCCGCTCGGCTACGATTGGAAAATCGGCATCGGGCTCATCGGCTCCTTCGCCGCGCGCGAAGTTTTCGTCGGCACCATGTCCATCGTTTATAGCGTCGAGAGCAAGGACGAGGAGGACATCGCCCCGCTGCGCGACACCATGCTCGCCGAGCGCCGCGCCGACGGGCGGCCCGTCTTCACCCCGCTCGTTTGCATCGGGCTCATGGTCTTCTACGTTCTCGCCATGCAATGCATCAGCACCGTCGCCATCGTCCGCCGCGAGACGAATACGTGGTTCTGGCCGCTCTTCCAAATCGCCTACATGACCGCCCTCGCGTGGATCGGCGCCTTCACCGTCTATCAAGGCGGCCGGCTCCTCGGCTTCCAATGAACCCGCTCCTCGATCAAATGGCCGTCGCCGCGATCATCGCCGGCGCGTTCGCGTATTTCGTCGTGCGCTTCTTGCGGAAACGCGCGGGCGGAAAATCGTGCGACAGCGGCTGCGGCTGCGGGACGGCGAAAGTGGCGAAGCCCGGCGGCGGTAAATCCAAAAACCTGCCGTCATTCTGAGCGGAGTTCCGGCCGGCTTTGCGAAGCGCAGCCGAAGCTCCGCTCAGAATGACACCGTTCTTTTGACTTTCGGTACACGCTCTTAGGCGAGCTGCGCGGCGACGAAGCGGGCGGCTTCGGCGAGGCCCGCCGCGGGCTGATGGGTGCTGGGTTTGGCGAGGTCGCGCATTTGAAAAAGCGCGCAGTCTTTCCAAATCCAAGCGTCGGGTCGGTAGGGGCCGATTTTGCGCGGGTCGCTCCAGGTGTGAATCGAAAGCAGGCGCGGAGTGAGCGCGGCGGCGATGTGCATGGGGCCGCTGTCCACGCTGACGGTGAAAGCGGCCCGACGGATGAGCCAGATGAGTTCGGGAAGAGTCGTGCGGTTGAGGAAGTCGGTGACGTTTTCGAGCGGCGGAAGCATCGCGTCGGCGCGGCCGGCGATGACGACACGATGCGGTGCGAGCGTGCGGCAGAACTCGCTCACGTCGGCGGCGGTGAGGGATTTTCCCGCGCCGCGGGAGAAGGGGTGGAGGAGGATGAACGGTTCGGTGGCGTCGCAGCCGGCGGGCGCGGAACCTTGTGGCAGCGGCCATTCGAGCGGGGCGGAGGTTTCGATGCCGAGGGCGGCGATGAGGGCGAGGTAGTGATCGACGGCGTGCGGTTGGGCGGACACGTCCACGGTCTCGTCGTAGAAATGGCGCGCGCCTTCGCGGGCGTCGGAAAGGCCGACGATGCGCCCGCCATCGGCGCGGCAGAGTTTGGCGATGAGGGCGCTGCGGAGGAGGCCCTGGAAATCGAGGACGAGGTCGGCTTTGCGGGCGGCGATCTTTTTGGCCCAGCCGGGAATGCGCGCCCAGCCGGCGGGACCGCGGAACTGGTCGCGGGGAAAGTGGACGACTTCATCGACGTGCGGGTTGCCGTCGAGGAGGGGAGCCCATTCGGGATTGATGAGCCAGCGGAGGTGCGCGTGCGGCCAGCGCTTTTTGACGAGGGCGACGGCGGGGAGGGTGTGAACGATGTCGCCGAGGGAGCTGGGCTTGATGACCAGAATTTCGTGGGGCGCAATCACACGGCGAAGGAGGGGAAAAAATTAGAGGTCCTTCGATTCCGCTCCGCTGCGCTCAGGATGATGGTGTTTTTTTCCGCGCGCATGCGCGCGCTATTTCCCGAGGGCCAGACGATCCGCGAGCCGCTGGGGCAGGCCGGCTTCGATGATTTTGTCCTGCGCGCTCCAGATGTCGTACTCGAGGCGGCGGAGCTCGATGAGCTGCTTGTCGGGGTAGTAGAGGACGTAGGAGGCGTGCCAGTCGCCGTCGCGGGGCTGGCCCACGCTGCCGCAGTTGATGAAATACTTTTTGCCCGGCTCGATGGTGAGCTTGTCGAGGAGCTGGCTTTTCACCGAGCCCTCGCGGATGTAGGCGCGCGGAGCGTGGGTGTGGCCGTAGAAGCAGAGCTGGGTGTGCTGGTAGTTAAAGCTCGCGGCGGCATCGAGCTGGTTGAAGACGTAGCCCCATTTGTGCGGGGTATCGAGGGTGGCGTGGACGATGGTGAAGTCGCGCACCTGGCGCACCATTTTGAGGTCGCGGAGCCACTGCTTGTCGGTCTCGGAAAGCTGGTTGCGGGTCCAGTTGATGGCCTCCTCGGCGAGCGGGTTGAAGCCGACGAGGTCGTCCACGATGGAGGCCTGTTCGTCGTGGTTTCCCTTGACCACGGGGCAGTCGAGATTGCGCACGATGTCGAGGCATTCGCTGGGGTTGGCGTTGTAGCCGACGACATCGCCGAGGCAGACGTAGTTTGTGACCTCGTGCTTTTCGGCGTCGGCGAGGACGGCCTTGAGAGCCTCGAGATTGGCGTGGATGTCTCCGAAGATGGCGAATCGCATGTCAGGGTTTGGGGGGAGGAATATCCACTTTCTGCGCGGCGGGAACATTCAATTTTTCCTGCAATTCGCCGAGCAGCTTGAGGAGCGTGGGCAGGCGCTCGTCCTCGCCCTTGTGGTAAAGCGCGAGGAGTTTCTCGTAAGCCTCGCGTTCGTGACCGGGGCAGCGGGCGAGTTCATACGCGGCAAAGCGGTGGGCATAGAGCGGCGCGTCCGGCACGGCGGCACCGCGGGCATAGACTTCGGCGGCTTTGCAGTGGTCTTGAAAGCGGTCCTTGTAGAGCGTGCCGAGATTGATGTGGAGGGTGGCGTTCTCGGGATTGTTGGCGATGCCGCGGAGGAGGTAGTCCTCGCCGAGTTTCCAGTAATCGCGCTGGGCCTTGAGCCGGAGCGCCTCGCGCGGCTGCCGGGTGTCCTCGTAGGCCGCGATGCTGGCGTTCGCATACATGTGCCAGCCAGCCATGTCCCAAAACATCGCGCAGCGCGGCTGGAGCGTGGTCACGGCGTCGAAATCCACCTTCATCGCGCCCCAGTCCGTGCGCTCCCAGACGGTGCTCGCGTGAATCCACAGCGCATCGGCGACGAGCGAGCGAAAGCCGCTGAGCGCCGCGAGGAAGCCCATCTGGCCGAGCTTTTCGCGCAAGCTGAGATCGAGCGCGACGCCGTGGAAACGCGCGGCCCGCTGCTCGCGTTCAAGTTTCAATTCGACCGGCAGCCGCGCCGCACCGAAGCCGAGCAGCGCGACGAGCGCGATGATCACGCGGCGGTTCATAGCTCCTTGCCCGCGAAGATGAAGTAGCCCACGAGGAAATAGATCGTGACGTAGAGCCCGCCGAGTCCCGCCGTTTGCCAGAAAAGCACCTGCGAGATGACATCGCCGGGGTGGA
>JANXSB010000696.1 GCA_025352865.1 Chthoniobacter sp.
ATTTTCGTCGGGATGAGCCGGAAGACGCAGCCGTAGCCGCGGGTCTGTTTGAGGAAGTTGCAGCGGAAACGCGAGTGCTCGTCCATCTCGTAGGCGAAGTCGAGATCGCCGATTTCGTGATACTTTGCCCAGCGCTCCGGCCCGCTGATTTCGCTCATCATGAAAGCCATCTCGTCGTGCGAGAGGATCTCTTCGCGGATGGCGGTGACTTCGCCGTGACGGCGAATCTTCGGCGGCTGCCCCTCGCCGAGGTGAAGATCGGACGCGCCAGCGTTGACGAGGACTTCGAAAAATTGGTCGATGTAGGCCATGGGAAGAAAGTTATGAGGAATGAGTTATGAGTGATGAAGGAAGGGTGGCGCGGGTTTTTTCATACCTCATCCTTCATACCTCATACCTCAATGAGCGAAGTGCTGCCGCATGAGCGCCTTTTGCTCGGCGCGCACATACGCCTCCTCCTGCGAGATGAGGCCCGCGTCGTAGAGTTCCATGAGCGAGTCGTCCATGAGTTTCATGCCCTGCTTTTTGCCGGTCTGCATGACGCCGGGGAGCATGTAAGTCTTGGCTTCGCGGATGAGGTTGCCGACGGCGGGGGTGTTGGTGAGGATTTCCATCGCGAGCACGCGGCCGCGGCCGTCTTTGCGTGGGATGAGCTGCTGGGAAATGATGCCGCGCAGGGATTCGCTGACCATGACGCGGATCTGCTCGCGCTGGTCGATGGGGAAGACGTCGAGCACGCGGTCGAGGGTGCGCGCGGCGCTGCCGGTGTGGAGGGTGCCCAGCACCAAGTGGCCGGTTTCGGATGCGGTGATGGCGAGCGAGATGGTTTCGAGGTCGCGCATTTCCCCGACCATGATGACATCGGGATCCTCGCGCAGCGCGCCGCGGAGGGCGGCGCCGAAGGACTTCGTGTGCGTGTGGACTTCGCGCTGGGTGACGTGGCAGCCCTTTGAGCCGATGACGTATTCGATGGGGTCTTCGAGGGTGATGATGTGGTCGTGGCGCGACTTGTTCACCTCATCCACGAGCGCGGCGAGCGTGGTCGATTTTCCCGAGCCGACCGAGCCGGTTACGAGTACGAGGCCGTTGTGGTATTGCGTGAGCAGCTTGAGCGACTGGGGCAGGCCGAGGTCGTCCATCGAGCGCAGGTTCGTGCTGATGATGCGGAAGACGACGTCGATCCCGAGCCGCTGCCGGACGACGCTCGCGCGGAAGCGCCCGAATTCGGTGGCGTAGGCAAAGTCGATGTCACCGCGGTCGGCGAGCATCTTTTTCTGGTCGTCGTTGAGAAAGCCCATGGCCAGCGTCTCGGTGTTTTCCGGCGTGAGCTTGTCTGCCTGCAACCACACGGGTTCGAGGACGCCGTTGCGCCGCCAGATCGGCGGGGAGTTCACGCCGAGGTGAATGTCCGACGCGCCGGATTCCTGGGCGATGCGCAGGTATTCATCGACGTGCCGCAGCGCGTGAACCGCTTCCTCGGCCACGACCTCGACCGCGGCGGCCTGGGGCACGGCGACGACCTTCGGAACGGCGACAACTTTCGGCACGGCTACGACTCTCGGGACGGCGGCGACTCGGGGGATTTGCGGGGAATTGGGATCGGCCATGACTGCGTTGGGAAGTGCTACCGGCGAGCGGATGAAATGCAAACGAAACTTTGCCCATCGCCGGAGAAAGCTGATATTTGCTGCCTTCGCGGGCGGTTCATCGGGAAAAGCGTCGGTCGTTTCCTTTGCCGTCCATGTAGTCGGCGACACGCTGACTGGCCCATTTGGCAAGTGCAGGGCGCGAAAGATCAAAAGCGATTTTCAACGCGCCGAGGAGCAGCCCGGTCTTGCCCGCGCTGACGACTTTCGCTTCCACGCCATCGCGCAGGACGGCGGTCTTTTTTTTCCTCGCGGGCAGTTTGGCCAGCAGCACGCCGAGGAGCGTCGCGCCGCCGACCCACGCGGCGGGATGTTTCATCACCGCGTTTTTCGCGCGCGTGGGAAAATCGAGGTCGCGGCGGAGCGCGCCGAGGTTTTCCCCGAGGCGGCTGCGGGCGCGGGCGAGTTCCGCGGTCAGTTCGGATTTGCGTTCGTTTTCAGCCATTCCTGGTCCTGTTTGAGTTCATCGAGCGAGGCGGAAAACATCGGCGTGCCGAGCCGCGATTTGGCGATGAGCAGCAGCACCGCTGCGCCGAGGAAATGCAGCGCCGCCGCGCCGAGCATCACCCAGATCCACGCCGTCTCCCCGCCGATGAAATGCGCGACGAGAAAGACGAGCGCGATGACCGCGAAGAGATAGCCGAAGACCAGCGCGACCAGCCCGCCGACGGCGAGCCCGAGGACGACGCCGTAATGCACCGCGGCCTCCCTGCCCTCCAGCCCCGCCAGCTCCAGCCGCGCCCGCACGTAGGCGAGCTTCGCGGCGAGGAGCGCGGTGAGGTGGCCGAAGATTCCGGCTGCCTGCGCCGCGCGGGCGTCTTCGAGAGGGTCGGCCATTGCGCCGGAGTTAGCGGCGGATCATCAGCCCGAGCACGAAGCCCGCGGCCACCGCGGTGAGCACGGCCTTCGTCGGGTTTTCGCGGATGTAGGTCTCGCCGTCTCCCTGCAGCGTGCGCACGCGCTCGCGCGTCTCGCCGTAGGTCTGCTCGGCGCGTTCGCGGAATTCCGCGGTCTTCGCCGAGGCGGTGTCGCGCAGTTCGCGCGCCTTGGCTTCCGCCGCCGCGCGGAGATCGTCCGCCGCGTGCCTGAGGTGCGCCTTGGAATCATCGACCGCATCTTTCAAATGCGATTTCGTGGCATCGACCGCCTCCTTCGCATGCGCCTTCGCGCTTTCGAGATTGGTCGCTGCGGGTTTCGGATTTGTTTCGTCGGACATGGTGAGTTGCTGGTTTTTGGTTTCGTTGCTTTGTGGAAAAGGGATCGTTTCTGGCGGCGGAGGCGCGGCTATTTTTCGCGAAAAATAATGCGCGCCTTTTCCAAATCGTAGGGCGACAGCTCGACCTCCACTTTGTCGCCGGGGACGATGCGGATGTAGTGCTTGCGCATTTTGCCCGAGATGTGCGCGAGCACGAGCGTGCCGTTCGGCAGTTGCACGCGG
>JANXSB010000709.1 GCA_025352865.1 Chthoniobacter sp.
CCCACCCCCTCGCTCCGCTGGCCCGGCGGACGGCACGGAGTGCCGTCCCTACCGGCGTGGACTTCATTCGGGCCGCTCATTGCGCGGCCATCCGGCGGGTGATGAATTCCTGCACTTTCGGAATCTTGCAGCCCGCGAGTAGCTCCGCCGCTTTCGCAATGTCTGCACCCACCGCGGGCTCGGCGGCGTACCAGAGCATGAGCGGGAGGTTGTGATCCTTCGCATCCTCCGCGTGCGAGGCGAGGCCGGTGAGAATCGGCCAGCGTTGCGCGACCGCGATGCGCTGTGCGGCGGATGCGAGGTAAAGCCGCACAACCGGCGAGGCATCGTCGCGCGCCATCGTCGCAAACTCCGCCAGTTCCGCCGCGCTCGGCGCACCGTCTTCGCACACGAGCTGGATCGTCCACGCACGCACATATTCCATCGGGCTCTTGAGCGTTTCCAGCGCGAGCGTTTCCGTGAGTCCCTGCGTGCCGTGCAGCGCCCAGAGCGCGCGCAGCTTGCGCGTCTCGTCGGGATTCTCGCGCAGCATTTTCGCCAGTGCCGCGTTGACCTCCGGCTTCGGCCCGCGCTCCGCGAGGATGCGCCGTGCATGCCGCACGTACCAGTCGTTTTCATTGAGCTGCATTTGCACGAGTTCCGCGTCGCTCGCCTTTTGCAAATCCACGCTCACCGGCTTCACTCCGTCATACACGATCTTGTAAATCCGCCCGTTCGTCCGGTCGGTGAACTCGCGCTGCTGATGACACGGCACCTTGTCATACCAGTCGTTTACAAAGACCGAGCCATCCGGCCCGTACTGCGGACTCAGCCCGCGATACCACGCATCCGGCGAAACCATGAAATCCATCTTCTTTTCCGCCCGCATCCCCGAGCCGTCGCGCGTGAGCTGCTCGCAGCGCAGCTTGTTCATGTGGATGTCGTTGAAGAAAAACGCATCGCGAAACTCCTTCGGCCACTGCCCGCCGAGATAGATCATCGCCCCGCAGTACGCGCGCTTCTCGTACTCGAAATTGGCAATCGTCTTGATGTCCTCATACGTGAACTTGTTCCAATGCTGCCCCGCCTGCCGCGTGTAGCGCGCGCCCTGGATGCACTGCCACATGTGCGGGATCACGCACGCCTCGAAAAACGCCTGCCCGCGGTCATCCCAATCCACGCCCCACTGGTTGCTCGCACCCTCCGCGTACAGCTCGAATTTTTTCTTCACCGGATGCCACCGCCACACGCTGCCATTCAGCTTCACCCGCTCGCTGTCCGGCGCGCCGGGCTTGCCGACATTCGAGTTGGTGAAAATCCCCTGCGTCCCGTAGAGCCAGCCGTCCGGGCCCCAGGTGAAATCGTTGAGCGTCTCGTGCGTGTCCTCGTTGCCCCAGCCATCGAGCACCTTCTCCGGCTGTCCGGTGAAAGTATCCGCGTCATCCTTGCGCGGGAAAAAAAGCAGGTTCGGCGGCGCACCGACCCACACCCCGCCATGCCCCACGGCGATGCCCGTGGCGAAGGTCAGCTTGTCATAAAAGACCGTCCGCTTCCGCGCTTTGCCCGCCGCATCGAAGTCCTCGAAAATCAAAATGCGGTCCTTAGGCTCGCCGGGGCCGGACGGGGAGTTTGTATTTTCCACCACCCACAGCCGCCCGCGATCATCCATCGCATAAGCCACCGGCTGCACCACCTCCGGCTCCGCCGCCACCACCTGCACGCTGAAACCCGCCGGCAGCTTCATCTGCCGCGCCGCCTCCGCCGCCGGCAGCGCCTGCGTCTGCGCCACCGGGCGGTCCCTGTCCTCCAGCGGGCTGGCTGCCAGTGCGGAGGATGCGGTTGCGAGGAAAAGGAGGAGGGATTTGTTCATGGAGATTGGTGTTATAAATCGGCGGCGGGCAAGTGCCTTAGATGCGCCCATTGCGCGCCTTCTGCCAAGCACTCTTCGAGTCATTTTCCAAAACCCCTTGCTTCCATCATTCGCGAAGTGAAGTCTCCGCCAATGAACCCGCCTCAAAACCACATCCGTGTGAATCGCCGGACATTCGGAAAGCAAATACCGATCGGCGTTATTGCCGGTGTGGTCGCTATGCTCGCGGCTCCGCTCTGTTCCGCGCAAGTGACCTATACCTATACGGGAAATCACTTCACCAGTTTCCAGGATGGCGAGCCGCCGGCGGGCACCTTTACCACGGCGATGAGCGTGCATGGCTCCTTTGTCGTGGCGAGTGCCTTCATCCCTTTTGTCGGGTATAACATCACGCCGCTGTCCTATGACTTCACCGACGGCCGGAATGTATTCAGCAGCGTGTCTCCGGCGGGTTCCGCTTATTTCGAGATTGTGACAGATGGCTCGGGAGTAATCGACTGGTGGAACATCCAACTGCGCGATGACCCGGCGCCGGGCTATGTCCGCCAGATCATGACCGGAAGCCCAGCGGCCCTGACCGGGCAGGACAGCGGAGTCATTCAGGTTCCCACCGAAGGAGGGGCAGTCGGTGATACCGGGTGGATCAACTCGCTGCCTGGATCATGGAGTGTCTCGGCCGTTCCCGAGCCAGGGAGCTGCGTGCTGATGCTCGCCGGGCTGACTCTGCTCGGATGCACGGCGCGGCGCAGGACGCAGCAGCTTTAAGCTACGTTCGGTGCGGTCGGTGTGATCTGTCAGGTACGGATGACGCCCGCTTACTTTCGCAGGAAAACGAACGCGCCCTTTTTGTTGCCCACGATCACGTCGGCCTTGCCGTCGCCGTTGATGTCGCCGGCCATGACCTGGGTGCCGACGCCGGAGTTGTCGTCGATGAGATGCGCGGTGTAGCTCGCTTTTCCGCCGTCGCGTTTCAGCTCGAACCAATACAGCACCGCCGGCGAGGTTGGCTCCGGGTCGCCGCCGGGGCCGGGGCCGTGGGCCCAAAAGCGTTTGCCCGTGACGATGTCGAGGAGGCCGTCGCCGTTCATGTCCTGGAGCCACATGGCGTGCGGCTGGGAAAAATGCACGCCCTGCGGATTCTCCCCCTCGTCCTTGCCGACGATGACGTGCTTCGTCCAGCCCTGCGCGCCGCCGTCATTGGTCTGCTCGAACCACACGATGCCGTAGCCGTGCGCCTGGAGGCTGGTGATGATGTCGGCCTTGCCGTCGCCATTCACATCGTAGGCATACATCTGCGCG
>JANXSB010000015.1 GCA_025352865.1 Chthoniobacter sp.
GTTCCCTCTTCCGTCAGCTTGAGCCCTTTCATTTTCAAACGTCCCACAATCTCCCCAGCGACTCCATCCACGGTGAGGTTCGAGCTGTCGATAACATGGGCATCTTCTGCGATGACGAGCGGCGACGTCCGGCGGGTGGAATCGACTTTGTCGCGCGCAGCGACGCTGTCCGTGAGGCCCTGCGCGGCGCGGCGGCGGGCGCGGACTTCGGGGGAGGCGTCGATGTAGAATTTGTAAGGCGTGTCGGGAAAGACGGCGGAGCCGATGTCGCGGCCTTCCATGACGATGTCGTGGTCGCGGGCAAAGGCGCGCTGTTTGGCGACGAGGATGCGGCGCACTTCGGGGATGGTGGCGATGGCGGAGACGTTGGCGTTCACGTCGTCGGAGACGAGGTGCGGGGTGGGGTCGATGCCGTCGAGGAGGATGGTGGATTCGCCCTCGGCGACGCCGCACTCGATCTCGGTGAAATGGAGGATCTGATGGACGCGCGTGGCGTCGGCGGTGGGGACACCTTTCGAGACGGCGAGCCAGGTGATGGCGCGGTACATCGCGCCCGTGTTCACATAGACAAAGCCGAGGCGGCGGGCGAGGGCGCGGGCGACGCTGCTTTTGCCGGAGGCGGCGGGTCCGTCGATGGCGATGACGAGGTGCGCGGCCACGGGTCAGTGCGTGGGGAGCGAGGTGACGACGTGGGTCTGCTCGCCGGAGGGTTCGCGGAGGAGGGTTTCGAGGGTTTGGTAAAAGCCGGGATACGAGGTGGCCACGCACGCGGTGCCGGTGATCGTGGTTTCGCCCTCGGCAAACATACCGGCGATGGCGAAGGCCATGGCGATGCGGTGGTCGCCGAAGCTGTCGAGCCGCGCTCCGCGCAGGGGTGTGCCGCCGATGATTTCGAGGCCGTCCTCGGTCTCAGCGACCTGCGCGCCCATGGCCCGGAGATTCATGGCGATGGCGGCGAGCCGGTCGGTTTCCTTGACGCGGAGTTCGTTGGCGTCGGCGATGACGGTCTTGCCGTGAGCGAGCGCGGCGGCGACGGCGAGGATGGGGATTTCGTCGATGACGTTGGCGATTTCCGCACCGCGAATCTCGGTGCCTTTGAGCCGCGCGCCCTGGATGTCGATGACGCCGACGGGCTCGGCCTGCGGATTTTCGATGACCTCGCGAATGGCCGCGCCCATGCGGATGAGCACGGCGAGGACGCCGGTGCGGGTGTCATTGAGGCCCACGTTTTTCACGAGCAGGCGCGAGTGCGGTTGCGCGGCGGCGGCGACGAGCCAAAACGCGGCGCTGGAAATATCGCCAGGCACCTGAAACTCGCGGGACTCGGGCGTCTGGCCGCCGTGGATGGCGACGGTGAGGCCGTCCTTCTGCGGGCGGACGAGGAAGTATTCGAGCATGCGCTCGGTGTGGTCGCGGCTTTGGGTCGGCTCGGTCACACTCGTTTTGCCTTTGGCAAACATGCCCGCGAGGAGCACGGCGCTTTTCACCTGCGCGCTGGCGACGGGGCTGACGTACTGGATCGGCTGGAGCTTGCCGCCTTCGATGGAGAGCGGTGGGCGTCCGTCCTTGCCCTCGGCGGTGAGCTTTGCGCCCATGCGGGTGAGCGGCTCGATGACGCGGCGCATGGGGCGTTTGGAAAGTGAGCCGTCGCCGGTGAGCCGGCTGCGAAAGGGCTGCCCGGCAAGGATGCCGGCCAGGAGGCGCATGGTGGTGCCGGAGTTGCCGCAGTCGATGTCGCGCACGGGCGCGGTGAAGTCGCGGCGGACGCCGTGGACGATGAGCGTGGTCTCGTCGGCCATTTCGATTTTCACGCCGAGCGAGCGCATCGCGCCGACGGTTGAGAGGCAGTCTTCGCTCGGGAGAAAACCCTTGATGACGCAGGGGCCGTTGCTCATCGCGGCGAGGATCACGGCGCGGTGCGAGATGCTCTTGTCGCCGGGGACTTCGAGTTCGGTTTGGATCGTGGGGGCGCGGCGGATTTTCCAGTCGGACATCGGTTAGGGGAGCGGCCGCAGGCGGTCGCGCTGCGCTTTGGCTTGGGTGAGAAATTCGGTCATCGGTTGATCGTGTGAGCGCGCCATACACGCTCTCGTCGACGTATTTACCCTGGCCCTTCTTCGCCGCGGCGGCGCCGTAGAGGTAGAAGCCGCGCTCGTTCTTGCGGCCCTTGCGGCCGTCGGCGATGAGCCTGGCCATGCCCGCGGGAGGCTCCATGCGCGCGCCGAAGGCGGCGACCATGATCGGGCCCACGTGGGCGGCGACGTCGATGCCGACCTCGTCGAGCAAGGTGATTGGACCGACCGGCCAGCCCCAGGCCGTCATGGCCCTGTCGATGGCCTCGATGGACACGCCCTCGGTGAGCAGGTAACTGGCCTCGTTCATCATCGGACCGAGGATGCGGCTGGTGTAGAAGCCGGTGCCGTCGTTGACGACGATGACGGTCTTGCCCTGCTTCTTGCCGACGGCGACCGCGGTGGCCACCACCTCGGGGGACGTCTGCTTGGTCTGGATCACCTCGAGGAGAGGCATCTTGTGGACGGGGGAGAAGTAGTGCATCCCCACCACGTTCCCGGGGTGCTTCGAGGCCTCGGCGATGCGGGTGATGGGGATCGAGGAGGTGTTGGAGGCGAAGATGAGGCCCTCCTTGCCGTGCGCCTCCATCTCGCGGAGCACTCCGCGCTTGACGGCGAGATCCTCGAAGACGGCCTCGATGACCACCGAGGCCGTCCTGAGGCCCGAGTAGTCCGAGGCGCCGGAGAGCAGGGCCAGCCGGGCGTCGCGCTCGAGGCGG
>JANXSB010000017.1 GCA_025352865.1 Chthoniobacter sp.
CTCGCCGAGGTGCTCGCGCTCGACTGCCCGCTCATCGAGATCACCGGCGGCGAGCCGCTCCTGCAAAAGAACGTCCTCCCCCTGATGACCGCGCTCTGCGACGCCGGCCGCACCGTGGTCATCGAAACGAGCGGAGCGCACGACATCTCCCGCATCGACCGCCGCGTGCATCGCATCATGGATTTGAAAACCCCCGGCAGCGGCGAGTGCGCGCGAAACTTGTGGTCAAACATCGCGCACCTCGCCAAACGCGATGAGGTGAAATTTGTCATCGGCTCCCGCGAGGATTACGAATGGTCGCGCGAGCAACTCCGCACCCACGACCTCGCCACGCGCTGCGGCGGCGTCCTGTTTTCGCCCATCTTCGGCCGCATCGAGCCGCGCGACATCGTCGCTTGGATTCTGGCGGACAAGCTGCCCGTGCGCTTCCAACTCCAGATGCACAAATTCATCTGGAACCCGAAGCAGAAAGGGGTCTGAATTTTACCGCAGAGGCGCAGAGAACGCGGAGGTGCGCAGAGGAAGGAAAACTACCCATCATTTTCCTCTGCGTCCTCTGCGCCTCTGCGGTAAAAGAACCGTCCTATGCGAGTCCGCCTGACCAAAGATTTCACCTTCGAAGCCGCGCAAACCTTGCCCACAGCGCCCGAGGGCCACAAATGCCGCAAGATGCACGGCCACAGTTTCAAAGTGGAGATCAGCGTCGAGGGCGAGGTCGATCCGGCGATCGGCTGGTTTTACGATCACGCGGTCATCGGTCGCGCGATGAAGCCGCTCGTCGAGCTGCTCGATCATTCCTACCTCAATGAAATCGCCGGGCTCGAAAACCCGACCATCGAAAACATGGCCGCGTGGTTCTGGCAGAAGCTCGCGCCACAGTGCCCCGGCCTCGCCGAGATCGTCATCCACGAGACGCCCACCGCGCGGTGCAGCTATCGCGGCGAGTGATGCCCGCACCTTTTCGCTCGCCTCGCGAGACGCGGCAGCTAGCCTCCGGCGCTCTTATGAAATGGTTTTCCATCGCCTCCGTCTGCGCCCTCGCCGTCTTCGCCACCGCTTGTGAAAAACACCCCGCCTCCGAGCTACCGCCCGAGCACGGGGCAGGGGAGCATCACGCCGAGGCGAAGGGCGAAGCCGCGCCCGAGGCGAAGCCTGCCGAGCACGCCGCCGAGGCCGCAAAGCCTGAGCCGGCCAAGGCCGAAGGCGAAGCCAAGCCCGGCGAAGCGCCAAAGTTTTTCCCCGAAAACAAATAGCCGCCGCGCCGTGAGCGACCATCCGCCCGCGCCCTCCGACCCACGCGGGCGCTTGCTGCGGAGCTTCCGCTACGCCGTTCGCGGCCTCGGCATCCTCCTCCACACGCAAACCAACGCGCGCATCCACGCCGCCGCGACGCTCCTCGCTGTCGTCGCGGGATTTTGGTTCCACATGTCGCGGGGCGAATGGTGTGCGGTCGTCGCCGTCATTGGGCTTGTCTGGACGGCGGAGGGCGTGAACACCGCGCTCGAAGCCGTGGTCGATCTCATCTCGCCCGCGCCGCATCCGCTCGCGGGCCGGGCGAAGGATGTGGCTGCAGGCGCAGTGCTCTGCGCGGCGCTGGCGGCGCTCGTGATCGGTGCGCTGATCTTCGGCCCGCGCGTATGGGCGCTGGTCGCAGGATGAGTCAGACAAAGGCTTCCGCCACGGAGTCCGCCATCATCTTGCCGCGGCGGGAGAGCAGCACGCGGTCGCCGTTTTTTTCCAAAAAGCCGAGCGCCTCGAACTCCCGGATCGCCTCCGGCCAGCGCGCGAGATTCGCGGTGGCGATGCCGTCGCGGGTGCGGACGGCGAAGGCGGCGATTTCGCCCTCGCGGGTCGCGGGGGAAAGCTCCTCGACGAAATGCTCGACGCTTTCTCCGGCGAGGATGCGGCGCGTGTATTCGGCGGTGTCGGGGATGGCTTGCCAGCGGCGCAGGCCGACGGTGGAGAAGGCGCTGGGGCCGAAGCCGAGGTAATCCGCGCCGCGCCAGTAGGCGAAGTTGTGGACGGATTCGCGGCCGGGGCGGGCGTAGTTGGAAATCTCGTACTGCGCGAAGCCGGCGGCGGGGAGCGTGTCCATGGTCGTCTCGAAAAGATCGGCGTCGCGGTCGTCATCCTGGCGGAAGGTGCCGAGCTGGAGCTGGCGGAAGTAGGCGGTGTCTTCCTCGTAGGTGAGGCAGTACGACGAGACATGCTCGGGC
>JANXSB010000491.1 GCA_025352865.1 Chthoniobacter sp.
TGGAAGCTGCTCTTTGACGGCAAGACGGTGCCGGGCCTGCGCGGGTTGAAGAGCGCGGATTTTCTCAAGACCGGATGGAAGATCGAGGACGGCACGCTGAGCTGCCCGAAGGAGATCAAGCAGATGGGCAAGATCACGGGCGGCGATCTTTGCACGGTCGAGACGTTCACGGATTTCGAGTTCAGTTTCGAGTGGCGGACGGGCGTGGCGGGAAACGCGGGCGTGATGTATCTCGCGCGGGCGGGTTTCATGCAAAAGGCGTCGGGACTCGAGTATCAGCTCATCGACGACACGCATCATCCCGACGGATTGAAAGGCGGACCGGTCCGGCGCACGGGTGCGCTCTACGGCATTCTCCCGCCAGCCGAGGACAAGAAATACAACATGCCGCCGCAGTGGAACGAGAGCCGCATCATCGTCGATGGCAACCATGTCGAGCACTGGCTGAACGGCGCGAAGGTGCTGGAATTCACGCTTGGCAGCCCGGAGCTGCTGCGCGCCGCGACGGCGAACCGCGCGCGGGTCGCGCCGGGCTTCGGGACGAAATTCAAAGCGCCGATCGTGCTGCTCGACGAGGGCGACGAGATCGCGTTTCGGAATTTGAAAATCCGCGCGCTCACGCCAGCGCCGCCGGCGGTGAAGTAGGCGTGGCGGTGGGAAAAAATCGAAACGTCATCCTGAGCGGAGCTTCGGCTTTGCGAAGCGGAGTCGAAGGATCTCTAACTATTTTCACAGCCGGAGGCGGAGGGCATGGCGACGCACTTTTCCCGCCACCTTTCCCGAAGAGATAGTTAGCCGGAATCGCCTATGTGCTGCAGCGCCGGCTGTTTGCCTGCGCCCTCCAGCGCAGCCCTGCGGGCAAAAGGCTGGCGCCTTTTGGCTTCTCGCTCCGCTCGAATCGCTGGCTGCTTCCGGCCACCGCCTTGCCGCCACCGTGCAGCCAGCGCGCCAGCCTCCGCAGTTGCTCAGCTTGGGGGCGTTTCCTCGCGCCCCGTGTAACGAAAGCCATTAGCCTTGATTGCCCATGTCACCAGGCTTTGTGCAGCGGACGCGAAATGACCGGGCCGTCGATCTTGAATTTGTAGTTCGCATTCACGTTGTTGCTCCAGCCCGCATACCAGGCTTTACGTTCGAATACATCTGCGGAAGTGGCGAGTGGCCCGAAGCGCAGGATGACCGGGATCATGATGGGTTTTTCACCACTGCGCAAGGGTGGAACATGCACATGGGCCACGAAGACAACCGGCTTGGCGACTTTGTCGCTGTTGCCAAATTGTCCGTTTTGAATGGTCTTCCATGGCAAATCAGCGCTCACCTGCACATCGAAGTCATAGCTGTCGGATTTGGACGGCGCGCTGTTGCCGCCTCCCGTTGAACCGGTCTTCGGTCCGCCGACGTTTTGTCCGTCCTGGTGTTTTGGAGGCGGAGGCTGGCCGCCCGGGTTCTTGGGACCAGGGATAATCAAGTCGGGATCATTGGAGTTGGGATCGACCTTAAGCTTGTGATGGCTCGGATCGGCGTTGGGGTCGGTGTTTTTGGAAGTGCCGCCGCCGGTCTTGCCCGCCTGGCCTGAGACGCTGCCATCCGGAGCATTGCTATTGACGGGACTGGAGTTTTGCGGTTTCGGGAAGCTTGCTTTCAGATACAGGACGGGCGGGTGGTAAAAATAGGCGTCGTCGGGCTTGTAAAATGTGGCGGCGAACTGGTCGTTCCCCGTGGCTTTCACCTTTTGGGTCATTTGCTTGATGCTGCCTTTGACTTGGCCCTTCAACTCATCCGGCACCGGGACACCACCCGCTTGTTCGGCGGCGTAGTCCATGATGTAATCCGCGCCCGCGTTTTGCAGGGCTTCGGAATCCGGCAGCGTGGGTGGAATCCCGCAATAACTCATGGCCACATCCACCAGCACGGTGGCGAGAGTTTTGTCCTGGACGACCGCGGCCACAATACTCACAAGATCGCCCTTGAGCGCGGCAAATTCAGCGGAAGTGAAGTCAATGACCTGACCCACCAGCTTGATGACATCACCGACAAAATTCATAACGGCATCAAGGCCTTCCACGTCCTGGCTGGGCGGCGAGAGATTGATGACGAACTTGTCGCCCTTATTGTGGACGCCATAGAAATTCGCGACTGCGGTTTCAATCGGGCCGATCGGAGCACGCGTGACTATCATGTGCAGTTCCGGGCCGTTTTCCATAGTGGTATTCTCGCCGTTGGCACTGAAATTGGCGTCGGGCGTGAAGTGGTCGGCGGTGATGAAGGGCTTGGTCGGGGGCTTCGGTTTTGCGGCAGGCGGCGGTGGGTTGCCCGATCCAATTCCTGGCGCGCTGTTATTCACGGTGACGTAACCGGAAGCCGGCCCGGCGTCTGAGCCGTCCGCGTGCTTCGGAGTGATGCGCACGTAAAAGTATTTCGCTTTCGCTTTCCAATCGAAATTCTTCGCCGCATAGACGGATGCAAAATCAATCGTGAACAACGACCAGCCGTTTACCTGCGGCAGAAATTTCACTTCGCCACTGCCTGCCAGCGGCGGATATGGCTTGGCACCATTCTCAGGCCATTTGGGGGTGGGGTCATCCCCGATTCCGGCCACTTCCCATCTCCCCTTCTTGACCAAGGCCGGAAAAGTCGCATTCCAACCTAGCTGGATGGGACCGGCCGACTGATAAGGCATATTGACCACGGTCGAGAGTTGCAGACCACCGCTGCCGTGGAGCAATCCGCCTGTTTCTCCGCCTGAGTCCAAACCCGTGGCAAGGGCGCTATAGATCTTCAGTTCCGTGTGGACTTTTGGCCCACCGGAAGGATTCACGGCAATTTGAACCGCAGGCGCGGGAGTGGATACCGCCCTTGTCGGTCCACCTTTGCCGGTGTCGCCATCCGGCACTTTATGCGGGCTCACACCGCTTAGGGTGCCGGGCAAAACGGGGATGTTTTTTCCGCTTTCGCCTGCCGGATGGATGGGCGGCGTGCTGTCCCGGACACGCCGGATAATGCCTCCCTGCGGGACGATGGTCCCAGGGCGCACCGGCATCGTTTCCCGTTCGGGCGGCTTCTCGGGTGGTACGATTCGCTCGGGGTGCGAAGGGCGCGCTTCCGGGGCAGGCGGTGCAACCGGAGGAGCGACTGCCGCTGTCGTGAGCATGCCCCCTGCGGCCACATGCAGCACGCGCCCTTCTCGTGTGTGATACTCGCCTGCCGGTGCAGGGTTCGCCCGGCCAGAGGCGTCAAGGATGAGCAGCATTCCATTGGAAATCTCCGCCCCCCTGCCATCGGCGAGAGTCAATGTCGGGACGGGTCTGGGCGGGGCCGCCGGTATCACACGCCGGGGTGCGTTTTGCGCGAGGGCTGCGGGCTGAGTAAAAGCACCTGCGAAAACCAAGAACGAAACCGCGATTACCTCAAGCCGAGATTTCCCATTTGGGTTCATGTTCATGGTGAGTCGGGGTGGATTTGGGGATTTTCTCTTCGGTCAGCGGCTTGGCAAGCTCTTTCACAGCCTGCAATGCCGGTTTTTCTGACCCACCGCAGGGCGCGGAAGCGGTTTTCCGCTCCCGACGCACCCTTTTTGCCGGTTGAGAAGACACCTCCCCTGCGGCAGCCGGTGCTCCCTGCGATTGCTGGCTTCTCGCGCATCATCCCGGTGGCGCGGTTGCCAGTCTCAGCCGCTCGATGGCCCGCAGGATGCCGCGGAACAACTCCCGCGGAACGGCCACCTCCGCCATTTGAAAGATGACGCTCCGGGCGTGGCACACCACCTTCGCTCCGATCTTGATGAGTTTTTCCCGCAGAGTCGTCAGCGTCCAGTGCCGCGCCGCTCCGGGCAGCACAGCCTGCCGCAGGAAGTTGCCC
>JANXSB010000067.1 GCA_025352865.1 Chthoniobacter sp.
CCCGTCCAAAGATCCGAAGGACGGGATGAAACGGGATTGGGAAATGACTTTCGGTATCCGCTCTACGCCTGCCGCTCTTAGATCGCCAGCGCCGAGCAGATGAAAGTCCACCACATGCTCGTCATCGGCCCCCGCGACCTCGAAGCGGGCAACGTCAGCGTCCGCATCCACGGCCAAGGCAACCTCGGCGCCAAGCCGCGCGCGGAAGTGGTGGCAGAGATTTTGGCGGCGATCAAAGAGCGGCAGGCGTAGAGCGGATACCGAAAGTCATTTCCCAATCCCGTTTCATCCCGTCCTTCGGATCTTTGGACGGGATTAACGGGATTTGACAGGATTATTCGGAAGCTCCTTTTGGCAATCGCTCCAGGAAGCGTCTAATAAGTCCGCTCCCCTGAAAATAGCCCAGCACTTTAGTGCTGGGTAACGACCTAATAACAGAGCCAGTCCCGGAGGGACGGCAGAACGGTTCTTCCGTCCCTCCGGGACTGGTTTCGCTCTTGTTGGATGACCCAGCACTAAAGTGCTGGGCTATTTTCAGAAGACACAAAAGCCGGAATTACCGCGCAGGCTCGGAACGAAGACGGGATCATTTTTCCTCACGCGTCCCGATAGCCCGCGCAAGGCGGCGGTCGGGGATAAACCACAGCGCGGCGACGAAGACGTAGATGGCATCCGCCAGCCACTCGCTAACAAAGGCGAGGCCGATGGCAGCGAGGTAGAGCACGGGGGAGAGCTTGCCTTTCCAATCGGTGCCGAGCGCCGCAGCCAGCGTGGAGTCGCGACCATGCTCGGAGATAATGGCGCATTGCAAAACATAGTACGCAACGGCGGCCATGAGTAGCACCACGCCGTAGAGCGCGGTGGGCACGGCGGCGAAATGATTCTCGCCCATCCAGCCGGTGACGAAGGGGATGAGGGAGAGCCAGAAAAGGAGGTGGAGATTGGCCCAGAGGATAGTGCCGTTGACGCGCTGGGCGGCTTGGAAAAGGTGGTGGTGGTTATTCCAGTAGATGCCGACGTAGATGAAGCTGAGGACGTAACCGAGGAAGACGGGCACGAGCGGCGCGAGCGCGGCGCGATCCGCACCGTGCGGCACTTTCAACTCCAGCACCATGATGGTGATGATGATGGCGATGACGCCATCGCTGAAGGCTTCGAGGCGGCTTTTGTGCATAAGATGGGCGGCTAGGATTGCAGATCAAAACTCCAACGCGGTGTCATCCTGAGTGGAGTTTCGCCGGGGAAAGGCGGGGGCGAAACGGAGTCGAAGGATCTCAGCGGTTCGCTCCGGTTCAATACGTGATCGAACTACCGGGGTCCTTCGACTGCGCTGCGCCCGCCTTTCCCCCTCCGCTCCGCTCAGGATGACACGCTGTTTTGATGTTCGGTACATGCTCTTAAACGAGCAGCGCGATCTCGCGGTTGGCTTTGCGGAGTTTGCGGCAGAGATCGAGGCTGAGATTTTCGAGAAGGCGGATTTTGATTTTTGGATGCGTGACGCCGAGCGCGGTGAGGCGCGGGAGGCTGACCAGGTCGCAGGAAACGGGCGTGTCGGCGGTGATGCTGGCGCTGCGCGGGGCGCGGTCGAGGACGGCCATTTCGCCGAAGACCATGCCGGGGGAAAATGTAGCCAGGCGTTTTTGCGCGCCGCCTTCCAGCGGGAGAAAAACGCTGACGAGGCCGCGGGAGAGAAAGAAGAGTTCGCGGGCGGGTTCGCCGACGCGGATGATGCTCTCGCCGGGTTCGTAGGTGCGGC
Organism: Chthoniobacter sp.; assembly: GCA_025352865.1. Taxonomy (GTDB): domain Bacteria; phylum Verrucomicrobiota; class Verrucomicrobiia; order Chthoniobacterales; family Chthoniobacteraceae; genus Chthoniobacter. The sequence continues at coordinate 1,757 of JANXSB010000067.1, forward strand.
GCTGGAAAAGGGACTGGACGGTGGCGACTTCCTCGCGGCTCAGTCCGTCGAGCAGCGCGTACTGGGTGACGGCGATGCTGACGTCGGGGATCTCCGGCAGGAGTCGGGCGAGGAGGCGCTCCTCGCACCATTCGAGCGCGGGGTCGGGGTCGTCGAAGGTGCGGAAGATTTCCTCGAAGCGCGCGCCGAGCCGGGCGCGCATGAGGCGTCGGAGCGAGGCGGCGTTTTCCACGCCGGTGAAAAGGACGGCGACACCCGCGGCGTGGAGGCGGATGAGGATGTCGTGGAAAAGATGCGCGGCGCTTTCGTTGATGGAGAGGACGTGGCGGAAATCGAGGATGAGGCTTTCGAGGCCGGTGAGTTCGGTGAGTTCGCGGACAATGAGTTCGGCGGTGGCGAAAAGGAAATTGCCCTGGAGCTGGAAGACCTGGATGGCGCGGCCATGCTCGCGGAGGACTTCGCTTTCGGCGGGCGAGCGGACGCGGCTGGAATTGAATTCGGCGGCATTCAGGCGCAGGCGGATGGCGGCGCGGCCGATGCCGGGGCGGTTGAAAAGGTGGAGGTCCCAGCGCCGCGAGAGGGCGCTGCACACGCGGATGCCGCGGACGCTGTTTCCTTTCGCATCGAGGCGTGGCGAGAAGACGCCGATGCCGAGTTGGCCGGGCAGGACGGCGATGACGCCGCCGGAGACGCCGCTTTTCGCCGGCATGCCTACGTCGTAGAGCCACTCGCCGGCGTAGTCGTACATGCCGCAGGTGCCCATGACGCCGAGCACACTCTCGACGTATTCGCCGCGGATGGCCTGCTGGCCGGTGAGCGGGTTGACGCCGCGGTTGGCGAGCGTGGCGGCCATGGTCGCGAGGTCGCGGCAGTGGCCGAGGATGGAGCATTGCTGAAAGTAAGTTTCGACGACGGGCATCGGGTCGTCGGTGAGGATGCCGAAGTTCCGCAGCATGTGGCCGATGGCGCGGTTGCGGTGGCCGGTGGCGCTTTCGGAGACATAGACCTGCTCGTCGATGGCGAGGTCGCGCCCGGCGTAGTGCGCGAACATTTCGAGGATGCGGCGGATGCGCGCGTCAGCCGTATGGCCCTCGACAAGGCCGGTGCTCGCGATCGCGCCCGCATTGATCATGGGATTGCGCGGGCAGCCGGTCACGGGATCGAGCGAGATGGAATTGAACGCATCGCCCGTCGGCTCGACGCCCACTTTCGCGAGCACCTCCGCGCGTCCGTGGTCTTCGAGCGCGAGGCCATAGACGAAGGGCTTCGAGAGCGACTGAATGGTGAACTCCTGCCGCGAGTCGCCGACCTCGTACACGCCGCCGTTCGTCGTGACGACGCAGATGCCGAACCAGTCGGGATCGGCCTTGCCCAGCTCGGGGATGTAGGTGGCCACGGTGCCGTCGTGGATTTCGGAAAACTCGCGGTGCAAGGCGGCGAGCTGATCGCGGATCGGTGAGGATGAGTTCGGTTCAGGTGTCATTGCGCGCTCCACAGCGGCGCGGAGATTGCAAAACCGCGCGCGCAAAACAAGCGCGAAGGATTTTGGGCAGCGACTCAATCAGGGTCGCGGTCAGCTTTTTTTGAAAACGCAGAGACGCAGAGACGCGGAGAGCGCAGAGTTCCTGAGCCGAAGATCTCAGCGTCCTTTGCGTCTCTGCGTCTCTGCGTTTTCAAAAAATCCTGGGATTCGGGAAATCATGCTGCTGCCGGATTTTTCCTGTCATCGGGCGGTGGCGCGGGTTGCAATGGCGCTCCCTTTTTCCATTCCCATGAAAACCGCCCTGCTTCTCTCCTTCGCGATCCTTTTTACCACCGCGCTCCACGCCGCGCCGGGCGTGCAGCTCGTCCGCAAAGGCGCGGGCTTTGAACTCCAGCGCAACGGTGCGCCGTATCTCGTGAAGGGCGGCGGCGGC
>JANXSB010000076.1 GCA_025352865.1 Chthoniobacter sp.
CATCCACGGCCAATGTCGCGCGCGGGATTTCGCCGGGAATGACCGCTTTCACAAAAGCGCCCGCACCTGCGCCGGTGTGGACAGCGCAGCCGATTTTCGGAGCCTGCTCTTCGGTGCAGATTTCAAAGTAGGTGGTGCGGCGCTGGAGCTTCTCGCCGGTCTCTTTGTCCTCGATGGTCTCGACACATTTGTCGGTCGCGAGCTGGCCGGAGGCGGCGCACAGCTCGACCTTGATGAGACCTTTCGGCGGGGGCAAATCCTTGGGCCGGTAGGTGGCAAAGGTGGCCTTCATCACATTGGTCCAGATGGGCAGCGCGACCTCGTTGCTGAAGGCACCGCGGTAAATGGGCCGCGGTTTGTCGAAGCCCGCCCACACTCCGCAGGTCACCGCACTGGAGTAGCCGACGAACCACGCGTCGGTGAAATTGTAGGCGGTGCCGGTCTTGCCCCCGAGCGGGAATTTCTTGAGGCCCAGCTCGGTGAAAGTCTTGTCCGCCGTGCCGCGCTCGAGCACTTCGCCGAGGCAGGAGTTGATCTCGAAGGCGGTCGTGGGCTTGATGACGTTCACTTTTTTCGGCGCAGCCTGATAGACGACCTTGCCGCTCTTGTCCTCGATCTTGGTGATGATGAAAGGCTTGTCGGGCCGCCAGCCGCCGTTGGGGAAAATGGTGTTGGCGAGCGTCATTTCCATGAGCGTGACTTCGCTGCTGCCGAGGTAGGTGGCGGGGAAGGGGCGGAGCGGGCTTTCGATGCCGGCCTGCTTGGCGAGCGGGAGCAGCCGGTCGAGCCCGGTCATCATGCCGAGGCGCACGGTCGCGGCGTTTTTGCTTTTCACGAGCGCGGTGCGCGCGGAGATGCCGCCCTCGTATTTGTTGTCCACGCGCTCGGGGCCCCACTCGCCGAGGATGCCGGTCTGGCCGCCGATCATGACCTGGCGGTTGTCCATCACGGCGTCCTGCAAAAGCGTGCCGGGATTGAAGCCCTTTTCAAACGCGGCCGCGTACACGAACGGCTTGAACGCGCTGCCTGGCGGACGCCGCGCGGAGGTCGCGCGGTTGTAGGGGCTGTGGGCGAAATCGCGCCCGCCGACGAGCGCCAGGATCCCCCCGTTGCTGTTGTCGAGAACGACCACGCCGCCCTGCAAATAGTCGGGCATTCCGACCGCGCCGATTTCACCTTCCGCTGTCGCGGCCATCCGCTGGTGCGCTTTGAAATCCATGTCGAATTTCGCCGCCGTCTGCCCCTCGAATCCCTCGTGCCGTTCGATCGCATCGAGCTGCTCGCGCAGCGCCTTCTCGGCGGCTTTTTGCAAATCGGAGTCGATGGTCGTGTAGATGCGGTAGCCATCGCTCACCGCGCTGTCGCGCCCCACTTTCAGCGCCACCTGCTGCGCCACCATGTCCGCCGCGTAGGACTCCTGGTGCGTGGGCTTGCGGTTCTTCACCACGATGTCCTCCTTCAGCGTCGCCTCGCGCTGCTCCGGCGTGATGAGCCCGATCTCCATGGCCCGCTGGATCACGTAATTGCGCGAGTCGATGCACGCCTGCCGGTTCTTCCACGGCGAGAGATTGCTCGGGCTTTTCAGCAGACCGCAGAGCATCGCCGCTTCGGAAAGAGTGAGGTCTTTCGCGTTCTTGCCAAAGTAGCCGCGCGCCGCCGCCTCCGCGCCGTAGAAGCCGCTGCCGAAAAAGACGCGGTTCAAATAGAGTTCGAGAATCTTGCGCTTGTCGCAGCGGTTCTCGATCTCACGCGCCACCGCGAGTTCGAGCAGTTTCCGCTGGTAGCCGCGGTCCGACGGCGGGAGCAAATCGGGATACGTATTGCGCGCGAGCTGCTGCGCCAGCGTGCTCGCGCCCTGCACCGTGCGGCCTGCGCGCCAGTTCTTGATCATCGCGCGGGCGATGCCTTTGTAGTCCACGCCGTGATGCTGGTAAAAACGCGCATCCTCCGCGGCGACGACCGCCGTGAGCAGCGCGGGCGAGAGCTCACCGACCGCCACCTGGTCGCGGTTCTGCGTAAAAATGCGGCCCAGCACCGCGCCATTGCGGTCGTAGATCACGCTCGCCGATTCCATCGCCTCCAGCCGCGCGTAGTCAAACGTCCGCGCCTTCGCCTCCAGCTTGCCCTTTTCTATGAGCACAAAAATCGCGCCCGCACCGGCCACGGCCAAGAGCAGCCCGAGCGGGACGAGGAACCAGGGGCGGCGGTAAAAACGTTTGCGAGGAGGAGATATGTCCCACATGGGCAGGTCGCCTTTCGGCGGTGCCCTAACTCCCACGATTCCCCTCCCCGCGCAATCCCATTTTCCCCCGCGCCACGGCACGCGGCGGACGCGGGTTTCCTTCGACTCCCCGCGTTTCGCCGCTACCGTCCGCGCCATGCAAAAATTCCTCCTCGCCGCCCTCGCCATCGCCACCCTCTCCGCACTCGGCGCCTGCGCCCGTGGCAAGCCCAAGTCCTCCGCGCACATCTACGCCGGCGACGCGCCCACGATCAAATTCAGCGCCAAGCCCGAGAACGCCGGCGGGAACATCAACACCTACTAGAACCGCCCTCCGGCATTGCCAAGGCCGCGCGCGCCGCTTTCAATCCGCGCCCACTTTCCGATGAAGCTCCGCAACCAACTGCTCGCGCTCTGCTGCCTCCTCGTCTTCGCCGCCGCCGGCTGGCTCTACGTGCGGACGTGGGTCGTGCAAAAGCCTTTCGGCGTCATCCTCTTTGTCAGCGACGGGCTGGTCGCGCGGCACATCACCGCCGCGCGGCTTTATGAAAACGGCGCGGGTCACCGACTCACGCTCGAGTCCTTTCCGAACCTCGCGCTCCTCCGCAATGACGCCCGCGACTTCGCCGTGCCCGATGCCGCCGCCGCCGCGACCGCGCTCGCCACCGGCGTGAAAGTGGGCCACCGCACGCTCGGTCAGGACGCGCAGGGCCAGCGGCTCAAAACCATTCTCGATGCCGCCCGCGAGCAGGGCCGCGCCGTCGGCCTCATCACCACGGGCAATCTCGCCGCGCCCAGCGCCGCCGCCTTTTACGCGCAGACCGGCGACGCTCGGGAGAGCGCGCCCATCGCCGCGCAACTCACCGGCGCAAAACTCGACGTCATCCTCGGCGGCGGCGCGGGCGATTTTCTGCCGGAGGCGAAAGGCGGATGGCGCAAAGACGGGCGCGACCTGCTTGCCGAGTTGCAAGCCCAAGGCTTCGATCTCGTCCGCAGCAAAGCCGAACTCGCCAACGCCCCGGCCTACCGCACCGCCGGCATCGCCGGGTTTTTCAGCACCGATCCCCTCGCCTTCAGCGACCAGATCGAATCCGGCAGTCAGCAGCCCTCCCTCTCCGACATGGTGCGTCGCGCCATCGAGTTTCTCCAGGTCCACAGCGCCGGCTACGTCCTCGTCATCGACGCCTCCCTCGCCACCACTGCCGCCGAGCGCAACGAAGGCGAACGCGTCATCACCGAGACCCTCGCCCTCGACCGCGCGGTCCGGACCGCGCTCGAATACGCGGGCGCGAAATCGCTCATCCTCGCCGTCGGCAAACACGCCACCGGCGGCCTCACCCTCAGCGGCTATCCCCTCGTCACCGACCACGGCGTCGGCCTCCTCGGCGTCAACGCCACCGGCCAGCCCGCCCTCACCTGGGCCAGCGGCCCGAACGGCCCCACCGCCAAAACCGAACCCGCCGCCTACCAGACCGTCTCCGCGCTGAACAACGCCGAAGACGTCCTCGCCCTCGGACGCGGCCACGGCGCGGAAAAGCTCCACGGCTTCCTCGATAACACCGCCATCTACGAAATCCTCCGCGACGCGCTGTAGCGGTGTGCCCGAGTTCTATTAACCCGGCGATTAAACAGGTGGCACTCCCGTCTTAATCTTACTCGTAATCTTAATCCAAACCCGCACAGGGATTAAGATTACGAGTAAGATCAAGAGGCGAACTGCCCCCTATTTAGTTGCCCGAGTTCTAACTGGTCAGCGGCCGGTTCAGTTCCGTCCGCCAGTCGGCTGGGTCAGGGCTCGACTCCGGGCCGGCGAGGTAACATTCCCAAAGATCCGGCGCCGGCGTGTGCCCGTTGGTCTCGATCCATGCAATGAGCTCACCCCAAGCCTCCGCCAGCCCCTCGTAAGGCCCATGATAAACCGTCCGCGCCACCTTCATCGCGGGCCATTGGCCCGGCCTCACGCGGCCCGCCGCAGCCACCGGCGCGGCGACAGGAATGCTGATCTCGAAATCAAACGTGTCCGTGGGCCTCCTCAGATGATGGGTGAACCACGGCCCGGCCGGCGCGATGCCTTGGGCGGCGATGGTTGCCAGCAACTCCTGAATGCCCGGCCCCATGACCTTCCGTATCTCCTCCCGCGGAACAATCATGTGGATGATCGCAGTGAGTTGGGTGGCAGTCTGGGTGATTTGCGGTGTGTCGAGCATTGGGTGTGTTCCTTCAGCCGGCACGGGTGACGGAAATGGTTTTCCCCCACGTCCATCTGCGGATGACCGCAATCCCGCGCGTTATTTTTGCACCACGAAGTCGATGACCAGCGCGTCGTCGAGCACGGGACCGAGGAGAGCGACAAAGGCTTTGTGCGCGGGATGCACAAGGTAGGCGTCGCGGTCGGCAGCGTTTTTGAAGGTGGCGATCCAGCAGTGGGTGAAGCCTTTGTCGTGGCCCTCGGGGCTGACGTTGGTCCCGTATTCGAGGGCCTCGACGACGGGGATTTTCGCTTTCAGCGCGGCGAATTCCTCAACGACTTTCGCCACCTGCGCCTTGTCGGCATCGGCCTTGAATTTGAAATGCACGACGTGGCGGATGGGGCCGTCGGCGGCGAGCGCGGAGATGCTGAGCATGGCGAGGGCGAGGAGGGCGGTGAGGAATTTCATGGGCGGCGCGGCTTAGGAAGCCTTGTGCTTGTGCTGCGGCGCCTTGCAGTTCGGGTCGTTCGACGGGCATTTCGCCCCGGTGCCGCTGGCGCAGCACGAGGCGGTTTTCTTGGGCGGGGGCGTTCCGGCGCAGGAGGCGAAGGTGAGGGCGGCGGTGGCGAGGAGGAGGGTAAGGATTTTCATGCGGGAAGATTTGCGGAGGTTTTGGAAAAAAGGCGAGCGATTAGTGCGTTCGCACAAAAACATTTTGCCATCTTCATTCCGTTAATTTGGAAAAATTCCGTTAATTCCGTTTTGTTTTTGGGACGGAATTAACGGGATTTGACCAAATTAACGGAATGGTTTTCACCCCTCGATCTTCCGCGCCTGCGCCTGGGCCTGGAGGCAGAGGTCGGCGGCGAGGAAGGCGTGCTCCTGCGTCATGGCGTTTTCGGTGCGGTTCAGGCAGTCGAGGATGAGCGCGCCGAAGAACGGATAGCCCACCTCGCCGTGGCAGCGGATGTGGTGCTCGCCGTCGTTATCCACGAGGAAAAGATGATCGCCCTCGGCCTCGGTCGCGACGTTGAGATATTTCCGCACCTCG
>JANXSB010000078.1 GCA_025352865.1 Chthoniobacter sp.
ACCGGCCCCGACCGCCCGACCACGCTCGAACTCACCGCCCAAGGCCGCACCAGCCCCATGATGAAACTCTCGCCAAAAGACGACGAGAACGTGGCGATCTGGAAACGCTTTCCGAAAATCTATTGGGTCGCCCGCGTGGCCCGCGCGAAGCCCGCCGCACAAGTCCTGCTCCAGGACAGCGACGCGACGAAAGCCACGCGCTTTGGAAAAATGCCCGTCGTCGCGCAGCAGCAGTACGGCCTCGGCCAGGTGCTCTACGTCGGCACCGACAATACCTGGCGCTGGCGCAAAAACGCTGACGACCGCTTTTACCCGATCCTCTGGGGCCAGGTGACGCAGAAGCTCGGCCTCTCGCATCTCCTCGGCGGATCGAAGCGCACGCAGCTCACCGTGGACAAACAGAAATACAGCACCGGCGACCGCGTAGCCGTCTATGCGCGGCTCTACAGCGCGGACTTCAATCCGGTCAAAGACGCGACCGTCGAGGGCGGCTACATCGTCAAGCCCATCGCCGCGGAACCCAGCGTGCAGGCTGGTCCGCGGCAGGAGGTCACGCTGCGCGCGGTGCCCGAACAGCCCGGCATGTATCGCGGCGACTTCACCGCGCTCGCGCCCGGCGTGCATCAGTTTTCGGTGAAAGGCGACGCTGGCACCGTCATCGAGTTCACCGTCGCCGAGCCCGCCTTCGAGCTGGGCGAGACGGCGATGAACGAAGCCGTGCTCAAGCAAATGGCCGAGATCAGCGGCGGCGGATTTTTCCGCGAGGAAACGCTGGCGAAACTCCCCGACCTCATCGCCGCCAAAACCGAGCGCGTGCAAAGCGTGGTCGATTCTGAGCTGTGGTCCTCGCCCGTCTATTTCGCGCTGCTCCTGCTCGTGGCGACGCTGGAGTGGTATTTGCGGAAGAAGGCGCAGTTGAAGTAATCATCCGACGATTTTTCATGCCCGACTCCAAATCCGAAAAAGACGAGCCGACGGACGCGACGCACGCTGAAGCGAAAGCTGCGCCCGTGCTGCACGACGAGCTGCCGGCGACTTCGCCGCGACGGGCGCTCGCGGATTCGGCGCGGGAGATCGCGGCGCGGATCGAGCAATTGCGCGGGCGGCAGGGGCGTGTGGCGCTTTGGACGGGCGTGGCGATGGCGGTGACGGCGCTGTGCGCGTGGTTGGTGAGCGAGACGGTGACGGACTTTCTGACGAATCTTCCGTGGCTGGGACGGTTCGCGTTTTTCCTCGCGGGGACGGGCGGGGCGGGCGCGCTGCTGTGGTTTTTCGGCGTGCGGCGGTGGCGCGTGCGGATGGCGGATGAAGCGGTGGCGCTGATGGTCGAGCGGGAGCTGCCGGAGTTCCGGTCGCGGTTCATCGCGGCGGTGCAGCTCGCGAAGGCGGAGGACAGCCCGGCTTCGCCGGCGCTGGTGCGCGCGCTTGTGGCGGAGACGACGGCGATGGCGGCGAAGATGAAATTCGACGCGGTGGTGAAAACGGGGCCGATGAAAAAGTGGCTGCGCATCGCCGCTGCGGCGCTCGCGGTGACGGCGGGGCTGGCGGCATACGGCGGGCACAAGACGCAGCCGCTGCTGATGCGCGCGCTGCTTTTCAACAACCCGGTGCCGCGCAAGACGCTCATCCGCGACGTGACGGGCAATCGCGTCATCGCCATCGGCGATGACTTGCGCATCGAAGCCGCGGCGGGCGGCATCGTGCCGGCGAAAGGCCGGCTGCGCGTGCAGACCGCGAAGGGCAAGCCGCAGGAATTCGAGATGGCCGCCGACCCGGCGCAGCGCACGCGCTTCGCCCGCGTGCTGCAGAGCGTGCAGGAGCCGTTCGACTACACGGTGGCGCTCGGCGACGGGGAGAGCGCGCCCTTTCACGTGAAGGTGAAACCGCGCCCGTCGGTCGCGAGCGTGGAGTGCCAGCAGGTGTGGCCCGCCTACACGCAGCTCCCCGCGCAGCGGCGTGCGCTCGGCGATTTGAAAATCCTCGCGGGCAGCAAACTCACGTTGAAAGTGAAGGCGAGCACCGCGGTGCAATCCGGCGAAATTCACCTCATCGGCACCGACCGCGACAAACCCGCAAAGACCGCGCCGCTCGCCACCGATGCGCAGGACAAAACGCAGCTCACCGGCGGGGCGTTCATCCCCGCCGAGGGCGTGACCGGCATGACCCTGCGGCTCGTGGATGAGGACGGCGTCGAGTCCCGCGGCGCGGCCATCTACCACATCGACGTGATCCAGGACGCGCCGCCCACGATCAAAATCGTCTGGCCCGACCGGCGCGAAGTCCTGCTCACCCGCGAAGCCACCGCGCTCATCGCCTTCGAGGCGAAGGACGACTTCGGCGTCGCGAAAGTGCGGCTGCATTACGCCGTCGATTGGGTGGAAGGCGGGCCGCACAAAACCATCGACCTCGATCTCGGCGGCGCGCTGCCAAAGAGCGTCACGCGGCGCTTCGACTGGAAAGTCGGAGCCATCGTCCCGCACATCGAGGAGGGCAGCGTGATTGATTATTGGTTTGAGGTTTTCGATGCAAACAACGTGACCGGCCCCGGCATCGGCACCATCGACCACTACCAGGCGCGCATCGTCAGCGAGGGGGAAAAACGCGCCGACCTCGCGAACCAGCTCAGCGACACGATGGAAGGCCTCAATGGCGTGAAGCAGGGCCAGGAGGAAGTGAACCAAAAGCTCGGCGAGATCATTTTCGAAAAGCCGCCGGACGCGAAGTGAGAAGAAAAGGTGCCAACCGATGCAGAGCTGTTTTTTGGGGCAGGCGCTCTAGCCAGCGGGCGGGGCGGCGGGGGTTTCGATCCAGCGAGCCCAGAGCCAGCAGAGGTCGGAGAGGCGGTTGAGGTAGCGGAGGAGTTCGGGGTTCAGGTGGGGGACGGTCTCGGTGAGGGTGGCGATGTGGCGCTCGGCGCGGCGGCAAACGGTGCGGGCGAGGTCGAGGGTGGCGGAGCCGGGGGTATCGCCGGGCGTGGCCCAGCCGTGGTAGCTGATGCGGTGGTTTTTTTCGAGGTCGTGGATGCGCGCGGTGAGCGTGTCGGTGTGGCTTTTTCCGAGAAAGGTGAAGCCGCCGGCGATGTAGCGGTCGCGGTCTTCGGGGAGGACGGCGAGCTCGCCCATGAGGAGGACGAGTTCTTTCTGGATGCCGAGGATGGCGGCGGCGACGGGGGGCTGGGCGACGGTAGCGCGGGCGAGGCCGAGGGCGGCGTTGAGTTCATCGACGGCTCCGTTGGCGGCGATGCGCGGGTGGGTCTTCGGCACGCGCCGGCCATACATGAGGCCGGTGGTGCCGTCGTCGCCGGTCTGGGTGGCGATGGACATGCGGGGGCGCTAGCCGCGGGCGCTGGCGAGGTAGCGGTAATAGACCTCGAGCATGAGGACGCAGAGGCTGTTGCGATAGACTTGGGCGTCGGAGTCGTTGCCGGTGCCGGTAGGGTCGAGGCCGCCGCCTTTGCCGCCGCGGGTCTCGGGCCAGGAGCCGTCGTCGGCCTGTTTGGCGAGGAGCTGGGGCATGACTTCGCGGTTCCATTTATGCCAGCCGCTGCCGCTCTGCTGGAAGCAGGCCTGGGCTCCGTAGTACCAGGAGTAGAGGTTGGCGTTGTCGGCGTCGTAGTTAAATTTGGGGGCTTCCTTGCCGTCGATGTAGAAGTCGAGGGCCTGGCGGACGACGGAGCCGCGCTCGTGTTTGACGATCTGGAGGATGACGACGCCGACGGGCGTGAGGGAGTGTTTGTCCTCGGGGCCGCGGTAGCCGAAGCCGCCTTTGCCGCCGCGGCAGCGCATGGTGTTCTCGACGGCTTTGTTCATGGCCTGCTCGACGCCGGGGAGATTCAGGCCGCTGAGGTGGGCGGTCTTGAGGGCCTGAATCTGCCAGCCGGTGACGGAGGTGTCGCTGGGCTGGGCTTTGTTGAGTTCATACATCCAGCCGCCGTCCGCGCCCTGGCCCTGGACGATGATGTTGATGGCTTTGGTGAAGACCTCGGCAATCTTGGGATCTTTGGTCAGGATGTAGGCTTCGCCCAGGGCGTAGGTGCCGATGCCGTGCTCGTAGGCCCAGGGCTGTCCGTCGAGGCGGGAAATGCGGCCGCCGCGCTGGTTGCCCACGCCGACAAGGAAATCGATGGCCCGGCGAACGGAATCGCCGAAGTCCTTCGAGGTGGGTCTTTCGCAATGCCCCATGAAGCTGAGCAGCGCGAGGCCGGTCATGGATGCCTGAAACTGCTGTCCGAAGGAGCCGTCGGCGTTCTGGTGGCCCTTGAGCCAGCGCAGACCTTTGAGGATGGCTTCCTCGCTTTTCGGGTCGCCGCCGCTGGCTCTCATCGCCGCGGCACGCGACGCGGCGCTGCACCGGTCGCCCATCACATTCGGCAGCGCAAAGCCGCCGCCACCGCCGCCCGTGCCGCCCATGCCGCCGGCTCCGATGCCATTGCCATTGCCGCCGATGCCACCCATCCGGTTGGGGACGACGGTGGTGGCGTTGGGCATGGTGACGATTTCTGGCAGGGCGATTTTGGAAAGGCCCGCGGTGGTGATGCGCTTGGCCTGCGCCGGGGCGCTCATGGAGTTTTTCTTTTTCGCCATCTCGACCTTGTGCTCCATGGCGCGGGTGCTGGCGTTGACGACCGGCGGCCCGCCGGCGAAGGAGAGCTTGCGGCCAGCCTCGTAGCGCTGGATGACATAGACCGCCGCACCCGCCCCGAAGAGGACATGGACGATGATGCTGACGAGAAGAAATTTGCTCGCCAGAATGGTCGCCCAAAAACCTGCGCGGGATTTCTTCGGTGGCGGTTCGGCTGGGCTCTCGGAGGTCATGGGTTGGTCGCGAGCGGGAGTGGTGCTGGTGAGGTTCGCATTGGGGGAGAATGACGGCGCTCAATATGGGCACGGACGGAAATTAGTCCCGCATTTTTTCCCACCGAAACGCAGGCCCGAAAACGTCGAAGGCCGAAAACCGCATAGCCTTCGACCTACGCAGAGATTGGGAACGGAGTGATGCTGCAAATTATCCTCGGAGTCACAGCACGACGACGGCCGCCCGTTCGTTGGGAGTCAGGCCAAACATTTTCAAGGGTGAAGATGCCACCCTCACCGCCCAGCGCCGGTGCGTTTCGAGCGCTGCGAAGTCCATGAGCACGCTTTCGGTCTGACCATACTTTCCGCGCAACCGCGCCAAGATCGCGAAGCCACGAGCGTCCATGTCGCCCCAATACAAAATCCGCGATTGCGCCCGCCAACGAGCGGCTCCTCCCGAGGCGCGCTTCGACTTGCGCGAGGACTTGGCCGAAGTCGCCGCGTTTTTCGTCGGAAAGCGGTTTCGCCGAAGCCTGCACCCTGCCGCAGAAAACGGCGAAGGCCGAAGACCTCACGGTCTTCGACCTTCGCAGGTTGGAATGTTTCGGCAGCGACTTTAGCCGACCGCAGGTTCGGGCTCTTCGCTCTCGATCGCCGGGAGGCTGTCGCCGAGGTTGACGATCTTGATGTCGCGGTGGATCGGGAAGCCGGTGCCAGCCGGGATGAGGTGACCCATGATGACGTTCTCCTTGAAGCCGCGGAGATTGTCCACGCGGCCGAGCGTCGCAGCTTCGGTAAGGACGCGGGTGGTGTCCTGGAACGAGGCGGCGGAGATGAAGGAGTCGGTTTCGAGCGAAGCCTTGGTGATGCCGAGCAGGACGGGGACCGCCTCGGCAGGCTTGCCGCCCTTCTTTTCGACTTCCTCGTTTTCTTTCTCGAAAGCGAGCCGGTCGATCTGGTCACCCCAGAGGAGCGAGGTGTCGCCGGGCTCGGTGACTTTCACCTTGCGGAGCATCTGACGGACGATGATCTCGATGTGCTTGTCGGCGATCTCGACGCCTTGGAGGCGATAGACCTCCTGGACTTCGTTGACCATGTATTCCTGCAAGGCTTGCGGGCCGCAGACATCGAGGATGTCGTGCGGGACGACAGGACCGTCGGTAAGCTGCTGGCCTTTCTTCACAAAGTCGCCCTTGAGAACGATGATGTGTTTGTTCATTGGCACGAGATGCTCTTCCTCGGCACCAGTCTCGGCGTCGGTGACGATGATCTTGCGCTTGCCGCGGACGGTGCCGCCGATCTCGACGGAGCCGTCGATCTTGGCGATCTCGGAGGCGTCCTTCGGGCGGCGGGCTTCGAAAAGCTCGGCGACGTGCGGCAAACCGCCGGTGATGTCCTTGGTCTTGGCGACTTTACGCGGGGTCTTCGCGAGGAGTGAGCCGGCTTGGATTTTCTTCCCTTCCGTGACGGCGACGTGCGCGCCGGCAGGAATGGAGTAACTCGCCAGAATGTCCTTGGTCTTCTCTTCCACAATGACGATCTGCGGATGCAAATCCTCCTTGTGCTCGATAACCACGGTGCCTTTAAGACCGGTGCCTTCATCGACTTCGCTCTTAACAGTAACACCCGGAATCATGTCGCGGAACTCCACGCGGCCCGCCTTCTCGGTGAGAATCGGGACGTTGTGCGGATCCCATTGGATGAAAGCCTCGCCTTTCTTGACGCGGCCGCCATCCGCAATGGAGATGGTGGAGCCGACGACGATGACGTAGCGCTCGATCTCACGACCATCCTTGGAGTGGATGGTCACGCTGCCGTTCTTGTTCAGCGCGACCCACTGGCCTTCGGTGTTCAGCACGGCTTTGAGTTCGTTGAAGCGAATGTCGCCGTCGTTTTTGGCTTTGACGATCGGTTGCTTGAA
>JANXSB010000080.1 GCA_025352865.1 Chthoniobacter sp.
CACAGCGACTGCATCATCACCGCCGACGAAACCGCCGCGTCCCACTTCCTCGCCGAAGTGGACAGCGCCACCGTCTATTGGAACGCCAGCACGCGCTTCACCGACGGCGGCGAATTCGGTTTCGGCGCGGAAATCGGCATCAGCACCGACAAGCTGCACGCGCGCGGCCCGATGGCGCTGGAGGAGCTGACGACCTACAAATACATGCTCCGCGGTACCGGGCAGATTCGGACGTAAAATCCCGCGCGACTCGCGCTCGCCAAATGGCGCGGATGTGGCAAAGCATACGCACTCTTTTCGCATGAGCGAGTTTCACCCCCACGCCCATCTCGACATCGAGCGCCTCGACGCGCTGCTGCGCCGCGCGCTCGTTTTCAACCACATCGGCGATGCCATGGTCGTCGCTGGTCCCGACGGCGTGATCGCCGACTGGAATACCGGGGCGGAGCAACTCTTTGGCTGGAGCCGCGCGGAGGCGCTCGGCCAGACGCCCGCGCTGGTGCATCGCCCCGAGGATGGGCCCGCGCTTTGGCCTGCAATTCGCGCCGCCGTGGTGCGTGCGGGCCGGTGGAGCGGACAGCACGGCTTTGTCCGCAAGGACGGCACGGAAGGCGCATGCTCCGCGGTCGCGCTGCCGCTCATCGACAGCGCCGGCAACGTCTGGGGCACGCTCCTCGCACAAACGCAGATCGCTGACAGTGCCGCCGCGCCGCATGCGACGGTTGCTTTTCCCGGAGCCGATGAGCCGTTGCCGGGAGGTGAGCGTGTCCTCGTCCGCACGCTGATCGACGCGGTGCCCGATCCGATTTTTTGCAAAGACCGCGAGGGCCGCTACCTGCTGCACAACGCCGCCGATCGCGCGCTGTTTGGCCCGAATGTCGAGACGTGCATTGGCAAGAGCGTTCTCGAACTCCCCGGCTCCAGGGAAATTGCCGAGCTTTACTACGCGGACGACATGTCCGTGCTTCGCACCGGCGAACCGACCGTCAACCGCGAGGAGCCGTACGTGACGCAGGACGGGAGGAAGGGCTGGTTCCTCACGTCGAAATTTCCGGTGCGAGACGAAGCAGGAAACATCATCGGTCTCGTCGGCATCGCCCGCGACATCACGGAGATGAAGCGCGCCACCGAGCAGCTCAAGGAGGCGCAACTGCGGCTCGTTTACCACATCGAGAATTCGCCGCTCGCGGTCATCGAATGGGAGCCGGATTTTCGCATCACGCGCTGGGCCGGGCAGGCGGAAAGCATGTTCGGATGGACGGCGGAGGAAGTCATCGGGCGGCACTTCAGCGAGTTTCCGTTCGTGCATCCCGAGGACGACGCCAAGGTCGCCGTCGTCGTCGAGCGCCTCGTCGATGGCCGGGACCGGCGCAACATCTCGAACAACCGCAACCTCACCAAGCGCGGACGCACGGTGCATTGCGCCTGGCAAAACTCCGTGCTGCTCGACTCCGCCGGGCGCAGCGTCTCGATCCTCTCGCTCATCCAGGATGTGAGCGAACGCGTGGCGTCCGAGCAGTCCGCGCGCAAGGCGACGACCGAGCGCCAGGCGCTCGAACGCAAGCTCCAGGAATCGCAAAAGCTCGAAAGTCTGGGCGTGCTCGCCGGAGGCATCGCGCACGATTTCAACAACCTCCTCAGCGGCGTGCTCGGCAATGCCAGCCTCGCGCGGATGGACCTGCCCGCGGAGTCGCCGGTGCAGCCTTTTCTCGAACAGATCGAATACGCCGCGAAGCGCGCCGCCGATCTTTGCCGGCAGATGCTGGCCTATTCGGGCAAGGGGCGCTTCGTCGTCCTGCGGCTCGATCTCAATGCGCTGATCGAGGAAACCACGCGGCTGCTCCAGGTCTCGATCAGCAAACGCGCGGTCCTGAAATTCAGCCTCGCCGACGCGCTGCCGTCGGTCATGGGCGACGCCACGCAGCTCCGCCAGGTGGTGATGAATCTCGTCATCAACGCCTCCGAGGCGGTCGGGGAAAAAAGCGGTTTCATCAGCATCACCACCGGCCTCACGCGGGCCGACCGCGGCTACCTCGCGGGCACTTTTTCCGCGCCGGACCTGCCCGATGGCGACTATGTCTATCTCGAAATCGCCGACAACGGCGGCGGCATGCCGCCGGACATCCAGGCGCGCATTTTCGATCCGTTTTTCACCACGAAATTCACCGGGCGCGGGCTCGGGCTCGCCGCCGTGCTCGGCATCATCCGCGGGCACAAGGGCGCGCTCAAAGTCTTCAGCGAAGCGGGCTGGGGGACGACTTTCAAAATCCTGCTCCCCTGCGCCGAAGGGCCCGCCGATCTGCCCGCCGCGGCCACACCCTCGCTCGCCGGCTGGTGCGGCTCCGGCATGGCCCTCGTGATCGATGACGAGGAAACCGTCCGTGTGACCACCGCGCGGATGCTCGAGGCGCTCGGCTTTGCCACGCGGCTCGCGGACAATGGCCGCACTGGCGTGGAGGAGTTCCGCGCCACGCCCGACGCCTTTGCCCTCGTCGTCCTCGACCTGACCATGCCGCACATGGACGGCGAGGAGGCCTTCCACAAAATCATCGGTCTGCGACCCGGCGCGCGCGTACTGCTGATGAGCGGCTTTAACGAGCAGGAGGCCATCGCGCGCTTCACCGGCAAGGGCCTCGCCGGCTTTCTGCAAAAGCCGTTCAACCTCCCCGCGCTCCGCGAAAAGTTGCAGCAGGTTTTTCCGCCGGGCGGGTAACGTAGCGCAAGCCTCCGGCTTGCGAGCGGCGGGCGCACCCAAGCCGGAGG
>JANXSB010000084.1 GCA_025352865.1 Chthoniobacter sp.
CCCGCCGCCGCACGGTCTATGGCTTCATTGACCGGCAAAATCTCCCCGGTATTTTCCGCACGTTCGACTTCGCCACGCCCGACGCGTCCAGCCCGCAGCGTTTCGTCACCACCGTCCCGCAGCAGGCGCTCTTCATGATGAACAGTCCCTTCGTCATCGACCGCGCGCGCGCCCTCACCGCCGCCCCGCCGTTCCAGCAGCCCTCCGCCTACGAGCCGCAAATCCACGACCTCTACCAGCGCGTCCTCGCCCGCCGCGCCGAGCCGGGCGAAGTGGATGCCGGCCTCCGCTTCGTCGCCACCGCCCTCACCGCGCCGGGCACGCATGACGACGAAAAACCCATCTGGCAGTACGGCTACGGCGCGTTCGACGCCGCGACCGCCCGCACTGAGTTTCACGCGCTTCCGCATTTCTCCGGCGGCGTGTGGCAGGGTGGCGAAAAAATTCCCGTCCCCGCGCTCGGCTTCGCCAGCCTGCACAATGACGGTGGCCACCCCGGCCCCGACGCCGCGCACTGCGCCATCCGCCGCTGGACCGCGCCGCGCGACGGCATCATCGCGATCACCGGCAACGTTCGCCGCCCCGCCGCCGAGGGCGACGGCGTGCTCGCGCGCATCGTGTCCAGCCGCGCGGGCGAGCTTTTGAAAGTGGAAGTCGCGCCCGCGCAAAGCGCCGAGACGAAGCTCGACCGCGTGGAGGTGAAAGCCGGCGAGACCATCGACTTCCTCATCGATCCCCGCACGGGCGACAACTCCGACGGCTTCCGCTGGCACCCCACCATCACCGGCGACCTCGGCACCTTCGATTCGCAAGCGCAGTTCGCCGGCCCCGCCGCCGCCCGCCCCGCCGCGCTCAAGCCGTGGGAGCAATACGCACAGGTGCTGCTGGAGACGAACGAGTTTGTGTTCGTGGATTAGCGCTTCTCCTCAATAAAACGCCGTCATTCTGAACGGAGTCACGAGGGGCTTTGCGACCATACGGAGTGAAAAAGCACTGACTGAAAATAGCGTGAAGAAGGAAGTCGCAGCCCTACGCGAGGATGTCGCGCACCACTTTTCCATGCACGTCCGTCAGCCGGTAATCGCGGCCTTGGAAACGGTAGGTGAGCTTTTCGTGATCGAGTCCGAGCAGATGCAGGATCGTGGCCTGGAGGTCATGCACATGGACTTTGTCCTGCACCACGCTGAAGCCCAGCTCGTCCGTTTCGCCATAGCTGACGCCGTGTTTCACGCCGCCGCCCGCGAGGAAAATGGAGAACGCATCGGGGAAATGATCGCGCCCCATGATGCCACCAGTGCTCGTGCGTCCTTCGCGGAATGGCGTGCGCCCGAATTCACCGCCCCAGACGATGAGCGTGTCGTCGAGCAGCCCGCGCTGGCGCAGATCCCGGATGAGCGCGGCGATCGGTTTGTCGGTGCGTTTCATCTTTGCCGATAAGCCGTCGCGGATGTCCTCGACCGGGCCGGTGCCGTGGAAATCCCAGCCCCAATCGAAGAGCTGCACAAAGCGCACGCCCTGCTCCAGCAGACGGCGCGAGAGCAGGCAGTTATTCGCAAAACTCGAATCGCCCGGTACCGCGCCGTAATCCTCCAGCACCGCTTTCGGCTCGCGCGCGATGTCCATGACCTCCGGCACGCTCGTCTGCATGCGAAAGGCCAGCTCGTACTGCGCGATGCGCGTGGCCGTCTCGGGATGCCCCAGCTCGCGCGCCTGCTCCTCGTTGAGATCGCGGAGCGCATCGAGCGTCTTGCGGCGCAGCGCCCGGTCCATGCCGGGAGGGTCGTTGACATACAAAACGGGATCGCCTTTCGACCGGCACTGCACGCCCTGAAACACCGACGGAATGAAGCCCGTGCCCCAGCAACTCTGCCCGCCGCTCGGCTGCACGCCGCTGCTGATGAGCACGACAAAGCCCGGCAGGTTTTCATTCTCCGAGCCCAGCCCGTACGTCACCCACGAACCCATCGACGGACGCCCCTGCCGCGGCGAGCCGGTGAAGAGCAGCAGCTCCGCGGGCGCATGGTTGAACTGGTCGGTGAACATCGACTTGATGACGCACATCTCGTCGGCGACCGACTGGAAATTCGGCACCGCGTCGGACATCCAGATGCCGCCCGCACCATGCTGCGTGAAGGTCCGCGGCGAGCCCATGAGCTTCGGCACGCCGCTCGTGAAGGCGAAGGTCTTGCCTTTCACAAACTGATCCGGCGCGTCCTCTCCGTTGTGTTTCACCAGCTCCGGCTTGTGATCAAAAATGTCGAGATGCGGCGGCCCGCCGGACATGTGCAGATAGATCACCCGCTTCACTTTCGCCGGGTAGTGCGGTGGCCGCACGGCGAAAGGATTCGCCTCGCTCAGCGCGGCCGGCGCGCGCGTGCCGAGCAGCGCATCGAGCGCGATTGCGCCGAGGCTGAGCTGGCCGGCGCGCTGGAGGAAATGGCGGCGTGTTTGGTGCTGGAGAAAGTCGAGGTGCGGGTTCATGGGCGGTCAGCGTTTCATCAGCGTTTCATCGAGATTCAAAAGCACGCTGGCGACGGTCGTCCACGCCGCGAGATCGGCCACATTTGCGCCCACGGGTGCCGGGCCGAGCGGGTTCGTCGCCATGTCGGTGGCGCGCTTCGCATCCTGCTGGAAGACCGCGAGCGCGTCGTCGTGCAGCGCGAGCAGACGCTGGAGTTCGCTGGCGGTCGGCGCGCGTGAGAGCACGCGGCGGAAGCCGTGCGCGGCCTGCTCGGCGGGCGTCTTCGCACACTCGGCCATGCGGCGCGCGAGTGCTTGCGCGGCCTCGACATAGACGGGGTCGTTCAGCGTCACGAGCGCCTGGAGCGGCGTGTTCGAGCGGTTGCGGCGCAGCGTACAGACTTCGCGGTTCGGCGCGTCGAAGGTCGCCATCGAGGGATACGGACTCGTGCGCCGCCACTCGGTGTAGAGCGCGCGGCGGTGCTGGTCTTCGCCGGTGCTCGTCTGCCAGTCGAGCCCGCCGCCAAAGGCCGCGGCCAGCCCGAGCGCCGGGCGCACCGGGCGCACCGACGGCCCATACATCTTCCGCGAGAGCAGCCCGCTCACCGCGAGCGCGCTGTCGCGCACCATCTCCGCGCTCATGCGGACGCGCGGCCCGCGCGCGAGCAGTCGGTTCTCCGGGTCGCGCTCGGCCAGTTCCGGCGGCACGCGCGACGACTGCCGGTACGCCGCCGACGTGACGAGGAGCCGCAGAAATTTCTTCACGTCCCACTTCTCGCGCACCAGTTCCGTCGCCAGCCAGTCGAGCAATTCGGGATGCGACGGTGCCTCGCCCTGCGCGCCGAATTCCTCGCTCGTCCGCACCAGCCCGATGCCGAAGATGGATTCCCAAAAGCGGTTCGCGATCACGCACGGCGTGAGCGGGTTGTTTTCATCCACGAGCCAGCGCGCGAGCGTCAGCCGGTTCATCGGCGCATCCTTCGGCAGCGGCGGAAAAGCCGCGGGCACACCCTCGGTGACCTCCTCGGCGAGGGAGAGGTAATTGCCGCGCAATTGCACGCGCGTCTTGCGCCGCTGATTGCCCGCGAGTTCGCGGTAAATCGGCACGGTGTTCGGCAGGATCGCGGCGAGCTGTCCGCGCAGCGTCGCGAGTTTCTCGCGGTCGGGCGCGAGTTCCGGCGCGATGTCGCGGAGGTAGAAATCGGTGAGCTGCTCGCGCTGCGCCGGACTGCGCTGCTCGGCGGGAATCGTCAGCGCGGCGACCACGGCAGCGGGCGTTTGCACGTGCTGCCGCGCCCGCGCATCGTCCGTCGCGCTGAGGCGGAAACGGCCGAGCGTGTGATTCGCAAACGGCGACTGCTGCTCGATGACGATCGTGAGCTTCGCACCCGTCGGCACCTCGACCGGCTCCGCCGCAAGCAGCGTGAGCGTGTGCGCCGCCGCGACCCCACCGCCGATGGCCCAGCCCTTCTGCGGCGCACGCGCCTTCTTCCCGCGCCTCGGCTGCACCGGCGCGACATCGCCCGCGACCGTGTCCTCTTCAAAATCCGCCTGCACGAAATCCGCAACCGCGTCGGAAAACTTGATCTCGCGTCCGCCGTTCAAGGCAAACGCCACATCCGCGGGCGGCGCGGCATTGCCCGCTTTCTCCCACACCGGCTGGCGCTGCGCATCGAGTGCGACGATGCGGAAACCCTCCAGCCGCTCGCCCACTTCGGCGCGATTCCAGACCACGATGCGATCAATCGTCTGCTCGCTTTTCAAATCCACCTCCCACCACGGATCGTCGCCATCCGCGGTGTGCGCGACCGAACCCTTCGCGTATTCGCCCGCCGTGTTGCCGTCGATCGCATGCGCCGCCACCGCGTCCGCGTAAGTCGATTTCTGCGTCGCCTCGCCTTTCCCGGCCACGTTCTCGCCGCCGCTGAAAACCTGCACCTCCGCGAGCTGCAGCAGCTTCCCCTTTCCCGGCAGCTCGATCCGCACAAAACGCGCACGAGGTCCCTTCGCACCGCCCTCCGGCACCACCACGGCGCGCACGCGCGTGACCACAAAATTTCCGCCACTGTGCCCCGGCCCCTTGCCCGGCAGCCCTTCATCCGGCAGCGCCTCCAGCCGCAGCGCCGCGATCTTCCGCACCGCCGCCACGGGCACCTCGACCGTGTAGGTGTCCTTCGCCGCCGTCGTCGCCACGAGCACTGCGCCGTCCGGCTGCGGGCTCATCGGCAGACCGGCCAGCGACTTCAGCCCCGCGGGCGAGAGCGTCTGCCAGTCGAGCTTCGCGGGAAACTCGCGCGCCCATTTCTCCGCACCCGCAAGCAACTCCGGCGCGGGCGTTTTGAACTTCGCATCCACCGCCACAATGTCCGCTTCGAGCTGCGCGCGCTGCGTTTTCTGCTCCTCGCTAAACACGCTCAGCAGCGGCGATTCGTCGCGCCGGTCCGCGTCCTCGGTGTTGTTGAGAAACGCGAACATGCGGAAGTATTCCGCATTCGTGATGGGATCGAATTTATGCGTGTGGCACTGCGCGCAAGCCATCGACGTGCCCATCCACACCGCCATCGTCGTGTTCACGCGATCCACCACCGCCGCGTTGCGAAACTCCACGTCGTTCGTTCCGCCCTCGTTGTTCGTCATCGTGTTGCGATGAAAGGCGGTCGCCG
>JANXSB010000145.1 GCA_025352865.1 Chthoniobacter sp.
GCGGGCAGACCGCTCGCGAGCACCTTGGCTTTCTTGAGTTCAGCGAGATCAAAGTCGGGCGCGAGGAGCTGTTCGAGCTGGTCGGCGGGGTTGCGCAGGATCGCGGTTTCCCAATCGATCAGTCCCTCTTTGACCATGTCCATCGAGAACTTCAGCGCCGCCGCTGCGGTGCGCTTGCCGTTGCGCGTCTGGAGCATGAAGAGCTTGCCCTCCTGCACGGTGAACTCGATGTCCTGCACGTCCTTGAAATGCTTCTCGAGGATTTGCCGCACCTTCATCAGCTCCGCGTAGCTCTTCGGCATTTGCTTCTTCAGCTCGGCCACAGGCTCGGGCGTGCGCACGCCTGCGACGACATCTTCGCCCTGCGCGTTGATCAAAAATTCGCCGTAGAATTCATTCACGCCGTTCGCCGGATTGCGCGTGAACGCGACGCCGGAGCCGGACGTTTCGCCCGTGTTGCCATACACCATCGCCTGCACGTTCACCGCCGTTCCCCATTCCGTCGGGATGTTGTATTTGCGGCGATACACGATCGCGCGGTCATTCATCCACGAGCCAAACACCGCTCCCGCTGCGCCGCGGAGCTGATCCCACGCGTTATTCGGGAATGCCTTGCCGGTGCGCTCCTTCACGAGCGCCTTGAAGCGCACGACGAGTTCCTTGTAGTCCGCGACCGTGAGGTGCGCGTCGTCCACCTGCTCCTCGTGGTGATCGTGTTTGAGATGCTCGATGACCATCTCGAACGGATCGTGATCTTCCCCTGCGCGCTTCTGCACGCCCATCACCACATCGCCATACATCTGGATGAAACGGCGGTAGCAGTCCCAAGCGAACCGCTCATTCTTCGTCGCCGCCACGAGCGCCAGCACCGTGTCGTCATTGAGGCCGAGGTTCAAAATCGTGTCCATCATGCCCGGCATGGAATCGCGTGCGCCCGAGCGCACCGCGACGAGCAGCGGCATGCCGGTGGTCGCGCCGAACTTGCAGCCCATGATCTTCTCCATGTTGGCCACGCCCTTTTCCATCTCCGACTGGAGCGTCACGGGATACGTGCGCTTGTTCGCGTAGTAGTACGTGCAAACGTCTGTCGTGATCGTGAATCCGGGAGGCACCGGCAGGCCGATGCGCGTCATCTCCGCGAGGTTCGCGCCCTTGCCGCCGAGCAGCGGCTTCATCGAGCCATCGCCGTCGGCTTTGCCAGCGCCCCAAGTGTAAACGTATTTCACGGATTTGCCCTTCGCGGGGGCGGTGGATTTTTTAGCGGACTTCAGTGTGGATGCCATAGAGGTATGTGTGGTGTGAATCAGGGTTGAAATCATTGCGTCGGGGCAGCGCGGGGGCGTTCCTTCCGGGCAAAAAATGGGCGCGCTGTATGCCACAGCACGCAAGGGGTGCAAAGGGATTTTACGGGGAAAATGTGGAGGGGAATCTCAGCACGCCGTCCGGTGGCGGCGGGCGCTCACATTCCAAGCACCTTTGTGAGGAATGCCCACGCGTCCGCGGTTTCGTCCATCACCTTCGTGAGTGCGGTGCCTGCGCCGTGGCCGGCGCTTGTCTCGATGCGGATGAGTGCGGGCGGCGCGCCGGCGGCCTGCGATTCCTGCAGGCGCGCGGCGAACTTGAAGCTGTGCGCGGGGACGACGCGGTCGTCGTGGTCGGCGGTCATCACGAGCGTGGCGGGGTAGCGCGTGCCGGGCTTGAGATTGTGATACGGCGAATACTTCGCGAGCGCGGCAAAGTCCGCCGCACTTTCGCTGCTGCCGTAGTCGCTCTTCCACGCCCAGCCGATGGTGAACTTGTGGAAGCGCAGCATGTCCATCACGCCGACAGCGGGCAGACACGCGCCGAACAGATCGGGGCGCTGAGTCATGCAGGCACCGACGAGCAGTCCGCCATTGCTGCCTCCCTGAATGGCGAGCTTCTTTTGGCTGGTGTACTTATGCTCGATCAACCATTCGGCGGCGGCAATGAAGTCGTCGAAGACGTTTTGCTTTTTGAGTTTCGTTCCCGCCTTGTGCCATTCCTCACCGTATTCGCCCCCGCCGCGCAGGTTCGGGATCGCGAGAATGCCCCCCATCTCCAGCCACGCGACGCGGGCCACCGAGAAACTCGGCGTCAGCGAGATCGCGAAGCCACCGTAGGCATAGAGCAGCGTCGGGTTTG
>JANXSB010000233.1 GCA_025352865.1 Chthoniobacter sp.
GCCGCCGAGCACGACATCTCCGCCGAAGTCATCGACCTCCGCAGCATCCGCCCGCTCGACGAAGACGCCATCCTCGCCAGCGTCCGCAAGACCCACCGCGCCGTCCTCGTTGATGAAAACAAACCCTTCTGCGGCGTCAGCGCCCAGATCGCCTCCATCCTCCAGGAAAAATGCTTCGACGACCTCGACGCCCCCGTCCTCCGCGTCACAGCGCTTGATGCCCCGGCGATCTACAGCCCCAAAGTCGAACACAAGCAGCTTCCCAACCCGCAGGATGTGATTCGGAAAGTGCTCAGCATCTGCTGAGAGATTCTCCCGCCGCCGCCCGCAGCGCACACGCCTCTGCATGCACGGCGCGGAGCGCGTCGAGAAATGCGGGAGCCGCAGCGGCTTGCGGCGCGTGATCGTCGTGGTCGCCGAGCCCTGCATCCTTCAGCTTTCGCAGCCGGTCCTGGATCAGCACCTTCACTTCCTCCGCGTTGTCGATCCCGCGGAACCACGCCACATGCAGATTCGGTCCGATCTGCTTTTGATTGGCGTGCGCCGATCCACCGCCCGCTGTTTCCACCTGCAAATCCGCGAGCCCGAGCGCGCGCTGAATCGGCCCCTGCATCACCGCCACGTTTTGGATGTTTGCGAAAGTCACCGTCATCTCACGCACCGTCACCACGCCCTCGCGCACGCGCAGGCTGCGATCCGTCACCACGTACCACCGCTTCTCATAATTCAGCCGCAGCACCGCCAGCGAGAAAAGCAGGTACGTCATCAGGAACATAAACACGCACGCCGACACACTGCCGACGATCACACGCGCCGCGACCGGCACGCCGGGATCGCTCATCAGCGCAAGGTTCATTCCGCCGAGAAAAAGCACGCCAAAGACGAATGTGAACGCCGCCCCGAGCGCCCACAGCACCAGCAGATATTTGAAATACGCCGGCGCAGCGCGAAAGACCCGCGCACTCGCCTCATCGCCCGGCGGCGGCGCAGGATCATGTGGAATGCGCAGCACCCGCTCACAGATTTTGCGAAAGGAATTATACATGACCGTCGCCCGGCGAGCCTTTGTCCGTGCGGGTCCCCAGCAGTTCGCGCGTCTGGCGCAGCTCATCGCGAATGCCCAGCAGCAGCGTCACCACCTCATCGCCGCCCGCAGTCGGCAGCGTCGGCGGTGTGGATGGCGACTTATCCCGCGCCCCGCGCATCCGTGCGTAGAGAAAATCACGGATTTCCTCCGACTGATGAAACCCCTCGATCGTCAGCTCCGCGCCCGCCGTGCCCGACGCCGTCTGGATTTGCACATCCGCCAACCCCAGCCAGCGCTGGATCAGCCCCGAGCTGAGATGGATGTCCTGGATGCGCGCATAGGTCACATTCACTTCCCGGCGAAAAAGAATGCCCACCTTCATGTGAATGCCCTCCGCATCGAACCGATACCGCAGCGTGTAATAGCGGAACCACAGCACCGGCAGCACAATGAAAATCGCCGGCCCGCTCAGCAGCGAGCGGATGATATACAGCTTCCACAGCGCCGGCTCCGGGCGTTCCAGAGCATAGATGGCATCGGAGTTCACGCCGCGAGCAAAGCGGGTTTGCGGCGGCGGGTCAAACCCGACCGGGCCTACGCCGCGGGCGGAGTCGCCGCCCCGTCCGTCTTCTCGAGTTGCTGGCGCGCGAGTTTGCCGAGCCACGGGATCTCCCACTCCTTCCCGCTGAAGGCCTTCACGATGCCGATGACCCAGACGATGAACCACGCGAGGCCGAAAATGGGATAAACGATCAGGAGCAGAAACATCATGAGTTTGCCGATGAACGGAAGGAAGCCGAAGACGAACGCGACCACGCGCAAAGCGACCGAGATGGCGAAAGCAAGACCACCGAAGAAAATCGACTGCATCGCCCAAAAGCGGACGAACTTATCTTTCTTTTCGAGGACAAAAAAGATGACGCCTCCAACGAGCGGGAACACCGCCGCGAGTCCCGCTGCGACATGGGGCGCGAGTCCGGTACCCGTCGGCGCGGGCGGAGTGGCATCGGGAGTGGCGGCGGG
>JANXSB010000235.1 GCA_025352865.1 Chthoniobacter sp.
GTTGTTGCTGTCCGAGTCGCTGTCATTGGCGAGGGGATCATCGAGAAAGTTTGCATCGAGACTCGCGAGTGGAGTGTCGAGGAGCTTCTGCTGCGCGCCGTAGTGCGGCGAATTGTTGATGTCCCAGTTGTCATCCAGTCCGCCTGACGTGGAGCCGCCGGTGGTAATGTCCGGCGTTTCCACCCCGAAGCGCGAATCCTCCGGGCGGAAGCCCAGCGTGTGCGTGCCCGTATAGGTCACATCCTGGGTGAAATGCAGGGAATTGTGCGCGGTGAAAAGATCGCCTCCGATGTAGGCGGTGCCGCTGACATACATCGGCGGGCCAGGATGAAACTCCACCTTGGGCTGGGTGCCGAAAAAGAAGTTGTCCAACAGATTGCGCCCGCCGCGCACAAAGACGCGCTGGAGCGTGACGGTGCGGAAAGTCGCCGGGACGTAATACTGCACCGTGAGGGTGGCGAGATAGTACAGGCGATTGCGGTCGCGCCAGTTGGTGCCGTTTTCCGGCACCGGACGTCCGGCCAGGTCGGTCGTCGGAACGATCAGGGGAGTCTGGGCGGTCACGCTCCAACTGAGCACCGTCACACCGGCCGGCGGCGGCAGCACCGTGCTCGTGGGCAGCGCCAGCGCAGTCGTCAGCGCGCTGTCCGCCATGCCACCGGCGCGATCCGTGGCCGTGGTCACGTTGATCATCGCATTGCGCCATTGGTCATAAAGGCTCTCCATGACCCCGTCGCCATAGGTCACGGCGGCGGAGCGGTTCACTTCGCGCCGGGCGACATTGACCTGATTGGAGGTCGAGGAGTAAATGATCGCGACGAGCGCGGCGACGATGCTCATCGTGAAAATTACGGCGAGCAGACCGCTACCGGAAGTGAGGCTGGGGCGTTTTTTCATGGCGTGTAATCGGTGACGGAGATCGCGGTGGGAATGGTGAGCGGCGGCATGACGGCCTGCAGCGTCGCCGTGCCGTTGCTGAATTTCCACCCGGTGTAGTTCGGGTCGTAGGCCTCCAGCGAAATCCGCAGCGCGGGGATGGGCGGCTCACCCGCGATCGGGGCGAGCAGGCCGAACGGCTGGGTCGAGGTCACCTTGTCCCGCACCTGCACGAAGGCCGTCTTATTCGTGCTCGTGAAATTCTTGTGGTAGCGCAGGATCCCGCCATAGACCGAGTAGGCCACCTCGCGGTAGAAATAGGCCGTCGTCACGTTACCCGCGACCGAGGGTCGGATAGTGGAACCGAGCGGGTTCGCTCCGCTCACCGTGACGGTCCCCGTCCGGCTCCCCGGCGTCGGCACCGTGGGGACGGCGGTGATGTTGAACTCGCGCGAAATCAGCGGGAGCACCACTTTGTCGCCCACCTGCGGCACGTAAGGCAGCGTGGTGCCCACGCTGAAATCGAACGTCAGATTCGTGGACGCCGGGGTCGTGTCGGACGTCAGTTTGTACGGCCCGCCGGCGTGCCTCCGGAACCGCACGACATTGCCCCGGGCGCTGATGAGCCGTTGCGTCAGCGGATCCACATCCGTCGTGTAGGCCGGGCTCAAATCCGTGTAAGTCGTGCCATCGAAATTCATCAGGACAAAGTCCGATGCCGAATCGTGGAGATCCCGCAGCATTTGCAGATCGGAAGTCCGCACCGCCTCATGGCTGTGGTTGACGGAAAGATTCCGCGCAAAGAGCCGCATCGAGGTCTGGCTGAAAGTCATCAGCGCCACCGTCACCCCGGCAAAAACCGCCGTGGCGACGATCAGTTCGACAATCGTAAAAGCGTGCAGGGTGGAGCGTTTCATGGGCGGCATTTTTTTCAAATGCTGTCGGTCGTCCGCAGCGTGTTGAGGGTGATGGTCATGAGTCGGTTGCGATAGGTGAAGGTCACCGTCACCACGGCCCGCAGACTGCGTGGAGGCACATTTGTGATCACCGTCGTCCGCGTCGAAAGCACCTGCGCATCGAGGTTCGTGTACGGGCTGATCAGCGAAGTCGCGGCGTTGTAGTTGTCATTATTGAGCGGCACGTTGTTTTCCGTCGTCGTTCGCGTGCCCGAAACGTCCACGGCCAAGATTGCTGGCCGCGTCGCCCAGTCCTGCCACGCGGTCGTCTCGATCTGGTCGATGCGCTGCTGCGCCACGGCCAGTGCTATGGTGCGCAGTCGCGCCGCCGTGGCCGAGCGGTTCAACTGCGTCATCGCCGTCACTGCACCGCAGATGAGCAGGGCGAGCAGCGCCCCGGCAATGAGCGCCTCGACGAGGGTAAAGCCCGCCGTGCCGCGGCGGACGCAGCGGAAAAGTTTGTTGGGCATGGCGGAAACCATAGATTCCATACACAGGGAATAAGCAGTCCCCTTGCCAAGTGCGCAGTTTTTCCTGGGTGCCGGATGGCCCCGCGCGGCGCGCTTTTGTGCTGCCCCTCGCTCCCCGCCACCGCTATCTCTCCCCGCATGCTCGACGACATCGAACGCATCCTTTTCCACGAGCAGACCCTCCTCAGCCGGCTCGACGAACTGGCCCGCGAAATCACCGCCTCCTATCGCGGTCAGGAGCTGACCGTCGTCGCCGTGCTCAACGGCTCCCTCATTTTCGCCGCCGACCTCCTCCGCCGCATCCCGCTCCCGCTGCGGCTCGACTGCCTGCGCGTGGCCAGCTACCACGGCGGCACCGAAAGCACCGGCACCGTCACCTTTCACCAGCTCACGATGCCCGACGTGCGCGGACGCCACGTCCTCCTCCTCGACGACATCCTCGACAGCGGCCGCACCCTCCACGCCATCTGCGCCCGCCTGCGCGGCGAAAACCCCGCGTCCATCCGCGTGTGCGTGCTTTTGCGAAAAGCGAAATCGCGCGCCGCGGAGCTGGACGCGGATTTCGTCGGCTTCGAGATCGGCGATGAATTCGTCATCGGCTACGGCCTCGACTACGCCGAGCATTACCGCAACCTGCCCTTCGTCGGCGTGCTCCGGCGCGAGGTGTTTGAAACTCCCCTGCCCGGCTAGCCTACCGCGCCACGAAGCGCGTGCCGAGCGGCTTGCCGGCCACGATGCCGGGGATGCGCCCCGCTTTGCGCCCGCTGGCGATGTGGGTGGAGATGCCGGCCTCGACCGCGAGCTTCACGGCCTGGAGTTTCGAGATCATTCCGCCCACGGAAAACTTCCCCTTTTCCTGCCGCGCGAGGCTGGCCACAGCGGCGATGTCCTCAACCACGCGCACGGTTTTTCCATCCGCATCGAGGAGCCCGTCCACGCTCGTCAGCAGGATGAGCAGGTCCGCTTTCACGAGCACCGCGACCTCGGCGGAGAGCTTGTCGTTGTCGCCGAATTTTCCGAACTCCTCGACCGCCACCGAGTCGTTTTCATTGATGATGGGCACAACATGCTTTTGCTCGAAAAGCCGCCGCAGGGTGTTCTGCGCATTGGTGTGGCTCACGCGGCTGTCGAGGTCGCGGTAGGTCAGGAGCAATTGCGCCACGACCAGTCCGTGCGGCGCAAACATCGCGCCGTAAAGCTGCATCAGCTTCGACTGCCCGATGGCCGCGCACGCCTGCTTCGACGGCAGATCCTCGGGCCGCTCTTTCAGCCCCAGCTCGGCCAACCCCGCCGCGACTGCGCCGCTGGAGACGATCACGCATTCGTGGCCCGCCTGCACCAGCCCGGCGATCTCCGTGGCGAGGCGGGCAAACTGGCGCTCGTCGAGCGCCGTGCCACGCGCATTCGCGAGGATGCCGGAGCCGAATTTAACGACGATGCGCGAGGGATGTTTGGTCATGGCGAGCGGGCAGCTTAGCCGGGCGGTCAAGCGTGGCGGGAAGTTGCGCCGCCCGCGTGAAAAGGGACCACGGCATTCCGGCAAAGGCGAGGCGGTAGCGGAGCGGCGAATCGTGAGGCGTCACATTGCGGATGAAAATGCACCGCACCTCACATGGAAAATCGCGCGCGAGCCGGCCATAGATTTCCGGGTCGTGCTCGCCCGAGTCGCCGACGAAAACGAAAGCGCCACCCGCTTGCTCGCGGAGAAGTTTGCGGATCGCGGTGTCTTTGAATCGCGGCGGCGCGAAGGGAAAAAGCGGGTTCAGACAAATGCGCCCGGACGGAAAGCCGCCGGCCCGCAGAAAGCCCGCCAGTCGCCAGCGGTAAAACCACGGCCCGCGCGAGAGATAGACAAACTCCGCGTGGTCGTGCGCGCGCCACTGCGCATACCGCGCGGCCATGCCTGGCACCGCCGCCCATTTGCGAAAGGGATCGCCGAGCAGGTGCGCGACATTTTTCGGATGCGCGTCCGCCGGATTCGCCGGGGGAATGTCTTTGACCACGCCGGTTTGCCGGATGGTGTCGTCGATGTCAGAGACGACGATCCAGCGGGCGGGCGCAGCGCCAGCCCGGGCCGCGGTGCAGGCCAGAAACACAAACGCGAAGACCGAAATTGCGCGGACGCTTTTGGACAGGCGATTCATCGCCCGAGATTCCCTGCCCGTCCGCGCGCTGTCGAGCATTGCGCCAGGCGTGACGTCGCGTCGTGTCCCGTCGTCCTGAGCGGAGAAGGAGAGGTGGGCGCAGCGCAGTCGAAGGACGACGGGCTGTGGAAGCCGCGCGCTATATCTCCCGCAAACTCTCCGCGCGCTGTTTCCGCCGGTCGATGAGCCACACGATCCAAATGCACGCCTCGTAGAGCGCCACGATCGGCACCGCGAAGGTGATGAAAGTCATCGGGTCCGGCGACGGGGCGACGACAGCGGCCAAAATGAGGATGCCCGTGATCGCATAAGACCGCGTGCCGGAAAGCAGTTTGTAATCGACCAGCCCGAGCAGCGAGAGCGCCACGATGACGATGGGCAACTGGCAGAGCAGCCCCAGGCCGATGGTCATCCAGGTGGAAAACGAAAGGTATTCCTTCCACGTCCACATGATCCGCAGGTCGTACTTGTTCGAGTAATCAAAAAAGAATTTCAGCGTTCGCGGGAGGACGAATTTGTAACTGACATACGTGCCCGCCATGAAGAGCAGCGTGCTCACCAAAATGCCGGGGAAGAGATACTTTTTCTCCTTCCGCGTGAGCGCGGGCAAAATGAAACTCGCAAGAAAGTAAATGAGCAGCGGCAGCGAGAGGACGATGCCCGCGAAAAACGCCAGCTCGAGCGTGATCATGAACGATTCCGTGATCCCGTGCGTGACGAGCTGCTTTTCCAATTCCGGGTTCACCACACGCAGCGGAGCGCGAAGCAATTGCATGAGATCGCCGACAAACGTGAACGCGATCACCATGCCCGCCACCAGCGCCATCAGCATGCGCAGCAGCGTCCAGCGCAGGTCCTCCATGTGATCGAGAAACGGCTTCACGACATCGCCGTCGGACTTCTCGCGGAAGTTGAAAAAAGATTGGAGGAGCTTGTTCAGCCAGAGCATGGGGCGGGGAAGATGCCGCATTCGCGCGGAGGGGCAAAGCGGGAAGTTGCGCGGCGCGCGGCGGCTCCGCATGCTGCGCGGATGTCTCTGCCACCCATCACCGTTTATCGCGCCGCCGAAGGTCTCATCGCCCAGCGCAGCGAGGATTGCTTCCGCCTCGCCGAGCCGCATCTCGACACGCTCTTTCAGCAGGAAATTCCCGCGCACTGGCTGCACGAGCAACTCGCCAAAGCCACGCCGACGCTGCGACCGAAAACGCTGCTCGCACCCATCGGGAGCCAGGAAGTCTGGGCGGCGGGCGTGACCTATCTACGGAGCCGCGATGCGCGGATGGAGGAGTCGAAGGACGCGGGCGGCGGCACTTTTTACGACCGCGTGTATGACGCCGCGCGGCCCGAGATTTTTTTCAAAGCCACGCCGCATCGCGTTGTCGGCACCGGCGCGAGCATGCGGCTGCGCGCTGATGCAAAATGGAATGTGCCCGAGCCCGAGCTGACGCTCGCGATCAACACGCGCGGCGCGATCTTTGGCTACACCATCGGCAACGATCTCAGCTCTCGCGACATCGAGGGCGAGAACCCGCTCTACCTCCCGCAGGCCAAGGTCTGGAGCCAATGCTGCGCCCTCGGCCCCGGCCTCGTCGTCCGCGACACACTGCCGTGCGACACCGAAATCCACATCCACATCTGGCGCGCGGGTGCGCCCGTTTTTTCCGGCCAGACCGCGCTCGCGCAAATGAAACGCACGCTCTCCGAACTCGCCGAATGGCTCATGCGCGACAACCATTTCCCCGCCGGCTGCTACCTCCTCACCGGCACCGGCACGGTCCCTCCGAATGACTTCACGCTCGCGAGTGGCGATGAAATGCGGATCACGATCACCGGCCTCGGCACGCTCTCGAACACGATCGCGTGAGGCCGGGCCTCCGCAAACCTGCTGTCATCCTGAGCGGAGTTTCGCCGTGGAAAGGCGGGAGAAATGCGCTCACACTTTTTTGACAAACTCCGCACGCCGCTCTGACACACGGCGCGGGCTCCCGCGCTAGCGTGCGGCATGAAAAAACTCCATCTCCTCGCATTGTTGGCGGGCGTCTTTGTCCGTCAGGCCACTGCCTCGCCCACCTCTGCCGACCTCACGCTGCGCGTCGCGCCGGAGCGCGACCTCATTTACAATAGCGGCCCGCGCGAAGTCGTGGTGCAGATCGATCTCGATGCAAAACGCCCGGAGCATGGCAAACGGGCGCCGATGAATCTCGCCGTAGTGCTCGACCGCAGCGGATCGATGCAGGGCGCGAAGATCGAGAAGGCGAGACAGGCGGCGTGCGTGGCCGTCGATCACCTCGCGGACGACGACTTTTTCTCGCTCGTCATTTTCGACAATGACACCGACCTGCTGCTCCCGCCGGAGCGCGTGGGCGGCGAGCGGCACCGCGAGGAATTGAAGTCGCGCATCGACCGCATCCGCACCGGCGGTGGCACCGCGATCTACGCCGGCGTGACGCTCGGGGCGAAGCAGGTGCGGCGGAATCTGGACAGGGAGTTTGTGAACCGCGTGATCCTGCTCTCCGACGGCCTCGCCAATGTCGGCCCCAGCCGCACGAGCGATCTCGCGGCGCTCGGCCGCGAACTGCGGCGCGATGGGCTTTCCGTGACCACCATCGGACTCGGCGACGACTACAATGAAGACCTGATGACCGCCCTCGCGGAGGCGAGCAACGCGAATTACTACTACGTCCGCGATGCGGAAAAACTGCCGGGCATCTTTGCGGAAGAACTCGGTGCAGCGCGTTCACTCGTCGCTCGCGGCGTGACCATCCGCATCACGGTACCGGCGGGCGTGCGGCTAAAGGAAATCATCGGCCAGCCGGAGATCGTGTGCCGGGGCCGCTCGGCGGACATTGCGCTGCCGGAGTATTTCGGCGGCGACAAACGGCGCTTCCTCGTGCGCTGCGTGGTGGAGGATAAATCCAGCGCGCCGATCGAGGTCGCGTCGGTCGCTTTGAAATACGAACCGGCGAGCGGCGGCGCAGCCGCGCAGCAGCAGCAGGCGGCGAAAGTGGACTTTACAGACGAGGAGAAAAAATCTGAAGCCAGTCTGCGGCTCGAAGTGCTGCGCGAAGTTTCCGTAGCTGAAAACCGACTCGCAAAGGAACGCGCGGTAAAGCTCGCCGATGAAGGCCGGGCCAAGGACGCCGCCGATGTGCTCCGCGGCCAGGCGACCCGCAACGCCGCGCTGCCCGCCGCGGCGCAGTTGCCGGGACAGGCGCTCGAAAAC